>CASFYE010000053.1 GCA_949298925.1 uncultured Bacillota bacterium | reverse complement strand
TATTATATTTTAAAATTTCAATGTTGAAGCTAAATTTCTATGCAATATAAAATCATTATTTATTTTTAATTTTAGCTATATAATTAAGAGAAAAGTTTTTAAAGAAAATGTTTAAATAATTCAATATAACAATATAATTTTAATTTATTTAGTAACATGAACAAATCTTTGAAATTAAAAAACAATAAAATATAAAATTTGTTTAGTAATGCAATAAAAAAGCCGAGAGCAATATCTCGGCTTTTAAAAATCAATTATTATTCAATGATTGATGAAACAACACCTGAACCAACAGTTCTGCCACCTTCACGAATAGCGAAACGCAATCCTTCTTCGATAGCAATTGGTGTGATAAGAGTGATTGTCATCTTAACGTGGTCACCTGGCATAACCATTTCAACACCTTTTTCGAGTTCAATAGTTCCAGTAACGTCTGTTGTTCTAAAATAGAACTGTGGTCTGTAACCATTGAAGAATGGTGTATGACGTCCACCTTCTTCTTTCTTGAGCACGTAAACTTGTGCTGTAAATTTTGTGTGAGGATGAATTGAACCAGGTTTGCAAAGAACTTGACCTCTTTCAATTTCACTTCTTTGAATTCCTCTAAGAAGAAGTCCAACGTTATCACCTGCTCTTGCTTCGTCAAGAAGTTTTCTAAACATTTCAACGCCTGTAATAACTGTTTGCTTTTTAGCTCCCATACCGACGATTTCAACAGTGTCGTTCATTTTAATTACACCACGTTCAACTCTACCAGTAGCAACCGTTCCGCGTCCTGTGATAGTGAATACGTCTTCAACAGGCATAAGGAAAGGCTTGTCAGTGTCACGTTGTGGCTCTGGAATATATGAATCAAGTGCATCTAAAAGTTCTTGTATGCAAGCACAAGCTGGATCATCAAATTTTCCTACTTTACCAGCTTCCAATGCTTTAAGAGCAGAACCTTTAATAATTGGAGTTTTGTCACCTGGGAAATCATATTCTGTAAGAAGATCTCTTATTTCCATTTCAACAAGTTCCAAAAGTTCTGGATCATCAACTTGATCAGTTTTGTTCATGAAAACAACGATGTAAGGAACACCAACCTGTCTAGCAAGCAAAATGTGTTCTCTTGTCTGAGGCATTGGTCCATCAGTTGCAGCAACAACCAATATAGCCCCGTCCATTTGAGCAGCACCTGTGATCATGTTTTTAACATAGTCCGCGTGTCCCGGGCAGTCAACGTGAGCATAGTGACGTTTTGCTGTCTCATACTCAACGTGAGCAGTGTTAATTGTAATTCCGCGCGCTTTTTCTTCTGGCGCTTTATCGATTTGGTCATAATCCATTTTTTCAGCCATACCTCTGCCAGCAGCATACATAGTAATAGCAGCAGTAAGTGTGGTTTTACCATGGTCAACGTGACCGATTGTTCCAACGTTTACGTGTGGTTTTGATCTATCAAAGACTCCTTTAGCCATTTTAATTTATCTCCTTTTTTGATTTACTTTGTTATTCTAGCATAGTTTAAAAATTTTTCCAAATGTTTTAAACAACATTTTAAATAATTTTTTTTAATTTTTCTTTGACCTTTCGCCGATCACTTTTTCAGCAATGGATCTTGGAACTTCCTGATATTTAAGAGGTTCCATAACATACGTTCCACGTCCTTGTGTTTGAGAACGAAGGTCAGTTGCATAACCAAACATCTCTGACAAAGGCACTTCGGCATTGACAATTTGAATTCCAAGAGTGGATTCAGTCCCCGTCAAGATACCTCTACGCGATGTAAGATTTCCCATAACTGTTCCAAGATAATCATCAGGAACTTCAACCGACACTTTCATAATAGGCTCTAAAAGCACAGGGTCAGCTTTTTTAGCTCCGTCTTGGAATGCAAGAGAACCAGCAATTTTAAACGCCATTTCTGACGAGTCAACTTCGTGGTAAGAACCATCGACAACAGTAACTCTGAAGTCAACTGTTTCATATCCAGCTATTACGCCATTCATCCTAGCTTCATTAATACCGTTATTAACTGGTTGGATATACTCTTTTGGAATTGAACCGCCAACAGTTTTGTCAACGAATTCATACCCTGAACCAGGTGCAAGAGGTTCCATTTCAATAATGCAGTGCCCATATTGTCCTTTACCACCAGACTGGCGGATATATTTTCCTTCTGCCCTAACAGGTTTTCTAATAGTTTCTTTATAGGAAACTTGTGGATCACCTATATTTGCTTCGACTTTGAATTCTCTCAAAAGTCTGTCAACAATAATTTCAAGGTGCAACTCACCCATACCAGCAATGAGGGTTTGACCTGTTTCTTGGTTTGTGCTAACCCTAAATGTTGGGTCTTCACGCATAAGTTTTGCGAGGGCAATTGCCATTTTCTCTTGCATATCCTTAGTTTTAGGTTCGATAGCAAGTTGAATAACTGGCTCTGGAAATTCCATACTTTCAAGTTGTATTGGGTGTTTTTCATCGCAGAGTGTATGCCCGGTTATTGTGTCTTTTAATCCTACAATTGCGGCTATATCACCAGCGCCAACCTCACTTATCTCCTGACGGTTGTTTGCGTGCATTCTAATAAGTCTTCCAACACGTTCTTGTTTGCCTGTGATAGAGTTGTAAACATATGAGCCAGCTTTTAAAAGCCCGCTATAAACACGGAAGAATGTAAGACCACCAACAAAAGGGTCCGTCATAATTTTAAATGCAAGCCCTGAGAAAGGAGCAGTTTCACTAGCCTCTCTGCTTTCTTCCTCACCAGTTTCAGGGTTAATGCCCTTAATGGCTGGAATATCAATAGGCGATGGCAAATAATCTACCATAGCATCCAAAAGCATTTGCACGCCTTTGTTTTTGTAAGAAGAGCCACAAAGAATAGGTGTAAACTTTCTTTCAATTGTTCCTTTTCTTATTGCGGCTTTCAATTCGTCAATTGAAATTTCGTCACCTTCAAAATACCTTTCTAGCAAAGCATCATCTGTCTCAACGATCTTTTCAACCATCTCATCATGAAGCTTTTGTGCTTCTTTCTTGTATTCTTCAGGAATGTCAACTATTTCAAATTGTTGTCCCATTTCATCTTTATAAATTTCAGCCTTCATTTTAAGTAAGTCAATAATACCGCTAAATGTTTCAGCTGAACCTATGTTTAACTGAATTGGGAGTGGAACTGTTTTTAATCTGTTTTTTATAGAATCAACGCAACCCATAAAATCAGCTGCATCTCTATCCATTTTGTTTACGTAAATGATTGTTGGAACATGATATTTTGTCGCTTGACGCCAAACAGTTTCAGTTTGAGGCTGAACTTTGTCACGTCCACTAAGAACCAGCACTGCGCCGTCCAAAACTTTAAGTGAACGCTCTACTTCAACAGTAAAGTCAACGTGCCCTGGTGTGTCAATAATATTGATCTTGTGATCTTTCCAAGTACAAGTTGTGCAAGCGGAAGTGATTGTAATACCTCTTTCTTGTTCCTGTGCCATCCAGTCCATTGTCGCTTGTCCATCATGAACTTCACCTATTTTGTGGCTTTTGCCTGTATAAAACAAAATACGTTCAGTTGTAGTGGTCTTACCAGCATCAATGTGTGCCATAATTCCAACGTTTCTTGTCAATTTTAAATCAGTTGAAGGCATTTTATTTTTCTCCTATATAAATTTTATTAACATATTAAAAATGTTTACTCTTAAATTTTACCATCTATAATGAGCGAAAGCCTTGTTTGCCTCTGCCATTCTGTGAAGTTCATCTCTTCTCTTAATCGAAGAACCTGTTTCATTGTAGGCATCCATAATTTCGCCAGCGAGTTTTTCAAACATATTTCTTTCAGCTGAACGTTTTCTTGCAAAAGTAACAATCCATCTAATAGCAAGTGTTTGACGTCTTGCTGGTCTAATTTCAACAGGCACTTGATAGTTTGCTCCACCCACTCTTCTGCTTTTTGTTTCAAGAACAGGCTTTACATTTTCCAAAGCTTTGTTAAAAACATCAAGTGGTTCCAGTCCCATTTTTTCCTTAATTATATCAAAAGCATCATAAACAATACTTTGAGCAAGTGACTTTTTACCGTCTCTCATAACTTGGTTAATAAGTTTCGTAACTGTTGTGCTTTTATAAATTGGATCAGGAAGAACTGGTTTTTTTACTGCGGCATTTCTTCTAGCCATAATATTTATCCTCCTAAATTAATTTTTATTTACCTTTTTTTGGTCGTTTTGCACCATATTTCGAACGAGACTGACTACGTTTAGCAACGCCGGCAGTGTCCAATGTTCCTCTAATGATGTGATATCTCACACCAGGAAGGTCCTTAACCCTTCCTCCACGAACAAGCACCAAGCTGTGTTCTTGAAGGTTGTGCCCAATACCAGGGATATAGCAAGTTCCTTCCTGCCCGTTAGAAAACTTAACTCTGGCGATTTTACGAAGAGCTGAGTTAGGCTTTTTAGGAGTTGCAGTTCTAACAGAAAGGCAAACTCCACGTTTTTGAGGGCATTCGTTAAGAAGCGGTGATTTAGATTTTTTTTCAAAAGTTTTTCGCCCCTTATTTACGAGCTGGTTAAATGTTGGCATCCTTAATCCTCCTTTAAAAATTTGTCTAACTGACGATACAGTTTAAATTACTTTTTTTTAAACATGAACAACACAATTACGCGAAATCGTAACTCTACGAAAGCAAGCTTTGTAGATCAGTGAAAGAGCTGGCATCGCTCCCACTTGCTGTTTGTTTATGCCTCACAAAAAGACAGTCTCCGACATAAAGACTATGATAATATAGCAGTTTGAACAATTTTTGTCAAGAATTTTTGACTTTAAAAATAAAAAAATTTGTTAAATTTAAGTTAGTTAATAGATAATGGAAATTAACTTATTTTGATTTAAGGAAATTAATTTTTAATCATCTTATTAAATTCTGACTCTGTGATTATCTTGACGCCAAGTTTTTTTGCCTTGTCAAGTTTTGATCCGGGATTTTCACCCGCAAGCACAAAATTGGTCCGCTGTGAAACGGAACCCGAAACATTTCCACCATTCGCAATTATTATGTCACTGGCGTCCTTTCTAGAAAAATTTTCTAATGTTCCAGTTAAAACAAAGGTTTTGCCCGCTATACTTGAACTAAAATTTCTCGGTTTTGGATTTTTGATTTGAACTCCTACTTTTAATAAGGATTCTATTTCCGTTAGATTATCTTCCTCTCTAAAAAAATCAAAAATGTTTTTAGCAATAATTGGGCCAATGTCATTAATTTCTAAAATTTCATCATAATTTGCGTTTTTAATTTTATCCAAAGAGCCGAAGTTTGTCGCGAGGTCATTTGCTGTCTTTATACCAACTTCGTTAATTCCCAAAGCAAACAAAAAGTTCTTTAAATCAATATTTTTGCTTTTTTCAATAGCAAAAAGTAAATTTTTCGCTTTTTTTTCTTTAAATTTTGATAATTTTAAAAAATCTTCATCTTTTAATGTAAAAAGATCGGAAGGATTTTTTACACTCAAATTTTCAATAATGGCTTGAATGGTTTTTTCATTAAGTCCTTCTATATTAAATGCGTCCCTCGAAGCAAAATGGGTGATCCTCCCTTCGATTTGATCGACGCATTCGTCATGGTTTAAACAAAAAACAAGTGGCCCTCTTTTAACTAATTCACTGCCACAGCATGGGCAAAATTTTGGCTCGGCAATGACTTTTGCATTTTCTCCCTCCTGTGCGAGCCCAAGCACCTCTGGGATCACTTCGTTCGAACGTCGAACAAAAACCCTGCTACCTATTGAAACTTTTTTTCTTCTTATGTCATCAATGTTATTAAGCGTCGCCCTTGACACTGTTGCTCCTGCTAGTTCAACAGGGTCTAAAACTGCAATTGGTGTAACCTTCCCCGTTCTTCCCACCTGCCATACCACATCTTTTAAAATTGTCGAAAGCTCTCTCGCTTCAAATTTGTAAGCGACCGCCCATTTAGGAAACTTAGTTGTCCAGCCTATCTCTTCGCGAAATTTTGTTGTGAATAAACTTATTACAAGCCCATCTATTAAGATGTCAATTTTATCTTTAATCCTGTCGACTTCTTTTATTTCTTTGCAAATTTCATCAATATTTGATGCTATTTTGAAATAATTACCTGTTAAAAATCCATTTTTTTCTAAAAAATCATGAATTTGTTGTTGATTTTCAAATTTTTCATCATCAATTGTCAAAATCCCATAACAAAAAAAGTCCAACCTTCGTTTAGCTGTTTCTTTGGGGTCAAGATTTCTAATAGCGCCAGCCACGGCATTCCTTGCGTTTTTTAATGGCTCGCTTGCGTGGCGATTAAAACTTTTTAAAGAAGAGTTGGTCATCATTCCTTCGCCCTCAACAAACAAATGCTTTTTGAATGGAATTTTAAGGGGCACCGATCGAATTGTTTTAACCTGCTCTGTGACGTCTTCTCCCACAGTACCATTGCCTCGTGTTGTAGCAGAAACATATTCGCCATTGTTATATTCGATCACAAGATGCAATCCGTCAAATTTATATTCGATCGAAAATTTGGCATCTTCACTTATCTTTTTTATATCATCTATCCATTCTTCCAACTCTTGCACAGATTTTACTTTATTAAGAGAAAACAAACCTTTTGGATGCTTACGCTTCTTAAATCCCTTTAAAACCTCCCCACCGACTCGCAATGTTGGAGAGTCTGGTAAAACAATCCCTGACATTTTTTCAAGATCGACAAGTGAATAATATAGCTTATCGTATTCGGCATCTGAAATAGTCGGCATGTCTAAATCATAATAATTATGATTGTGCACATTAATTTCCTTGATAAGTTTTTTCATCTTTTCTGTAACGTCTTCCATTATCCCTCCATAATTGTAAGCGGAGCCAACTCAAGCATTAAGCTCTTTTTACCAAAACCATCAAAAATTATATCAGCGACAAGCCCATCGGCAGAAATGTTTTCAATTTCTCCCTCTCCAAATTTTGGGTGACTGACTTTTTGTCCTACTTTGTAGATAGAAATATCAATATTTTGATTTGCCTTTTCAACTCTTTGAACCATCACATCGTTTTTATTAAAGTTGAAAGAAGATTTTGGAGAAAACTGACCAAGCGCATCGCCTGTAGTAGAAATTTTTTGTGGTTTAAAGTCATAATATCCAAGCTCTCTACAAAATCTACTAACTATTTGATAAGAGGTCTTCCCATACAAAAACCTCCTTGAACAATGAGTCAAAAACAATTTTTTTTCTGCGCGTGTTACAGCAACATACATAAGCCTTCTCTCTTCCTCTAAATCGTCAAAGCTGTTATGCCTGCTGATTGGAAAAATTCCTTCTTCTAACCCAATTATGAAAACATTTTTAAATTCCAAACCTTTCACAGCATGAATAGTAGAAATAGTCACGAACCCACCTTCTCCTATTGCATCAGCTTCCGATGTCAAAGTTATGCTTTCAAGAAAGTCCGCTAAGTCTGCGTCAGGATTTAATTTGACGAATTCTTTAACCGCTCCCTCAAAAGCCGAGATGTTCATGATTTTATTTAACCCTTCTTCAGTTTTTGAATCGAAAGCTTGCTTTATATGAAATTTCTCTATCATCTCGCTGACAAAATCATCTGGCTTTAAATCAAGCTCAGAAAGAAATTGAAAATTTGTTTTAAAATCATCAAGTTTTTTGTTAATACTGTCATCTAAATCATATTCCAAGATTGTCTGCAAAAGGCTTCTTTGCTCTGCGATAGTTTTTAATTTAGCAATTGTGCCATCTCCTATGCCACGTTTTGGAAAATTTATAATTCTCATCAATGCGACGTCATCATCACCATTCACGAAAAGACGCAAATAACTTGTCAACATTTTAATCTCAGCGCGTTCATAAAATTTAAAACCGCCATAAATCTTGTGCGGAATGTTGTATGCTAAAAAGGCTTCTTCAATGTTTCTTGTTAAAGCATTTAATCGCATTAAAACGGCAAAATCAGATGGAGACATTCCCTGACGAATCATTTTCTCAATAGTGCCAGCAACAAAAAGTGCCTCATCTCTTTCATCTGTGGCTTCATAAATGACAGGCTCTTCGCCGTTTGGACTTTCAGTCCACAATCTTTTATCTAAACGCGATTTGTTGTGTGAAATCAGTTTGTTCGCTTTTTCTAAAATAGCACCAGTAGAACGATAATTTCTTTCAAGTTTGAAAATTTTGACATCAGGAAAGTCATTTTTAAACTTGAAAATATTTTTAAAATTTGCGCCACGCCATGAATAAATGCATTGGTCCTCATCTCCAACCACGAAAATATTGCCGTGCACAGATGCCAGTTGTTTAAGAAGTTCGTATTGAACAGTGTTAGTATCCTGAAATTCGTCAACTAAAATATACTGAAATCTTTGCGCATAATAATTTTTTATATCCTCACGTTTTACAAAAAGTTGATAAGTTTTAATTAACAGATCATCAAAATCTAGCGCATTGTTTTTACGCAACCTGTTTTCATATTCATTCATAATTTGAATTATCTTGTGTATGTCAGTTACGTCTTTCATAGCAAGCTCGTATTCTGACAAAGACAATATGGTGTTTTTCCAATTTGAAAGGTGTGTAATAATTTCTTTTTTCCATTTGTCTTCACTGAGCGACATTTCGTTTAATATCTCTTTTACGACCTTTTCCGAATCGTCCTCTGCATAAATGGAAAATGACCTAGTATAACCGATTTTGTCTATGTCCTGCCTTAATAATTTTGCACACATTGAATGAAATGTAGAAATCCAAATTTTATCACCAAAATCGCACATTTTTTTGACTCTTTCACTCATTTCTCTCGTTGCCTTATTAGTAAAAGTGATCGCTAAAATGGCATATGGGCTGACACCCTTTGAAAGCAGATAGGCAATTCTATGAGTTAGCAGTCGTGTCTTGCCACTTCCTGCGCCAGCTGTAACGAGAACAGGCCCTTCCGTTTGCAGAAGGGCTTGCTGTTGCTCATTGTTAAGTGAAGACATGTCAAAACTATTCATGTTTCTATTGTAGCATAATAGTAAAAATTATAAAACTGTTTTACGTTCAAGTTCAACATCTAATTTCTTTTTGCATGCGAGATATTTGTCTATAATATCCAGCAGATATTTGTCTTTCATCGACCCTGACAAAGATTTATAATAATCCATATCCATCACTTCACGAATAGGATTTAATGCATCTTTTTCAATAACTTCTCTTGCTTTGTTTTCAAAGTTTTCATCACTTGTCGAAATGGTTTTAATTTTTATGTTAGAGCTAAAAACCTTTGATTTGTTTTTCACAGTTAAATTTGCTTTTGTATTATTTCCAATCAGTCTGTTTTTGGCATTCATGGCTAATTTTTTAAGTTCATAATTTGACATTTAATTAATCCTTCTTTTATTTATTTTTAATCATTTTAAATGACAAAATAGATTTTAAAACAAATGAATTTTTAGACAAAACATTTTTCGTTTTTAATTTGTCGAAATTCGTCGAAAGATTACTATTTTACAAATGTGTTCTAAATGAAATTAATCAAAATAAAAAACGCGGAAATCTTCCGCGTCATTTTAAGCTCTTTTTCTTGCGCGCTTTCTAGCTGCCTCGCGTTTGCGTTTTTTTGCAACGCTAGGTTTGTAGTAGGCTTCTTTTCTTCTTATATCACCGATAATGCCATCTTTTTGACATTTTCTTTTAAAGCGTTTAAGTGCACTTTCAAGATTTTCATTCTCGCCAACTTTAACCGTAGTCACTAAATCTCACCACCTTCCGTTTGAATTTAACTGTTTTATTTTAAACTTTTTTTTGATTTATGTCAAGTATATTGTTCAATTTTTTATTTATTACACATCTTTTTCGGTTTTTGCCAGTGCGCCATCTTGAAAAGGCATATTAATAAACGCTGAATAAATTTTCCCCACCTCTAAATCTTCGTCAAAATAACATTTTATGTAATTTTCCGAAAAACCAACACAATGCTTATTTTTCTTTTCCTCAATTAAAACATTCACTCGTTTATTTGCTTTAATAAATTCATCTCTTAACTTTTTATCTATCACTTGCAAATCGAATGACCTTTTTCTTTTTGTTTCTCCGTCAAGGTCCACAAATTTGGACGCAACAGTTTGATCACGCTTTGAATATGCAAATATGTGCATACCAGAAAATTTCATTAACTCTACAAATTTTTTTGTTTGATTAAATTCCTCTTCGCTTTCCCCAGGGAACCCAACAATAACATCTGTAGTTATCCCTGCATTTGGAAAATACTTTCTTATAATTTGGCAAGAATAATAAAAGTCTTTTGTTGTGTAATGTCTGTTCATTCTTTTCAAAACGCTATCACTCCCACTTTGCAAAGAGAGATGAAAATGAGGGCAAAAGTTTTTAAGCTTCGAAAGCCCTTTTACAAATTCTTCATCGATGATGCACTCTTCCAACGACGACAATCGTAATCGTTTGCCAAATTCATCTAAACTTTGCAACAATTTTAGCAAACCATTTTTTTCATCAATTTTATAATCTGACAAATTGATGCCTGTTAAAACAATTTCTTTTACTTCATCACCTAATTGCTTTACTTCAGCAACAATATCATCTATTTCACGCGACCTGCTTCTACCTCTTAAATAAGGAATGAGACAATATGAACAAAAGTTGTTGCAACCGTCTTGAACTTTTATATAAGCACGTGTGCGTGGTTGACTTGCGTAACAATGTGAAATATATTTTTCTGGTTGGCTGTCGATTTTTATGCCTTCTAAATTTAAATCCACCAATTCTTGCTTGTTGATCGCCCCTTTTATTGCCACTGCATCTTCAATAAATTGATTAGGATTATGTTCGCTAGCACAACCACAAACATAAATTTTGGCTTTCTCATTAAACTTTTTACATCTGGCAATCATTTGCCTTGACTTTCTTTCTGCCTCGTTGGTAACCGCGCAAGTGTTGATTATGTAAATGTCGGCTTTTTCTAGTTGATCGGTCGCTTCATAGCCCTTTTTTAAAAACATATTTAAAAGCACGTCGCTCTCATATTTGTTGACCTTACAACCCAAGGTAAGTATGGAAATTTTCATTTTTTGCTCCTAATTTTCGCTCAAAACATCAACCATTCCAACAAGCAAGATCGCTGCCGTTTCTGCACGCAAAATTCGCTCGCCTAATGATATGCTTTCAGGATTAATCTTTAAAATCTTCGCTTTTTCTTTTGGTGAAAAACCGCCCTCGCAACCTACTAATATTCCAATCTCTTTTGCAACTTTAAGTTTTGTAAAGTCAAAATTTTCACCTTGCCTTTCATTTGCAAAAAGTTTGGTTTCCTTTTTAGAAAAATCAACAAGCATTTCATCAAAACTTAAAAAATCGATCTTCATAAAATCTGCTCTCTCGCATTGTTTGCATGCGCTCAAAATTATTTTTTCAAATCTTGATTCTTTTTCTTTTTGAATCTTCATTGTTGACCTTTCAGCCTCAAAAATCACCATTTTTTTACAACCAAGTTCAACCGCTTTTTGAATTACGAGTTCAAGATTATCTCTCTTTATCGCAGAAAGATAAAGCGTTATTTGCTTTTTTGGAAGAGCCTTGTTTTTTTGCTTTTTTACTATTTTGGCAATTGTTTGGATTTTCCCAACGTTTTCAATTTGACAAACATAGTCATTTCCATCTCCGTTGAAAACGACGATGTTTTCACCATCTTTTATGCGCAAAACATTTCGAAGATGGCTGTTTTCCTCTCCGCCAATTACCGCTTGATTTTCTCTGATTTCACCGAAAAACCTTTTCATGTCTATATTTTACAAAAAAAAATAAGAAATGGCAACCATTTCCTATTTCTTAGAAAGAAAGTTTTGATATTTTGAATAATTTCGCGGATCGATTTTGCCATCAATCTCTTCTAGCATTTTCCTCGTCGCTTTATCAAGATTTTTCGGTGGTTCTGCTTTTAAAGTTACAAGCATATCACCATAGGCCTCTCTATTAAGGTTTTTGATTCCTCTATTTTTTAATCGCATAACCGTTCCGCTTGGAGAAAGTTCAGGAATTGTTAAAAGGTAGTCACCTTTTAAAGTAGGAATTTCAATTTTTGTTCCTAAAATTAGTTTTGTAAAAGGCAAATACAAATCAAGATAAACATCGACACCTTTTCTTACAAAGAGTTTGTGTGGCATTACGGAAATTCTCACGTTAAGATCACCGTTAACGCCTTCTCCCATAGGTGCATTTCCCTCACCTCTTAGCCTGATTGTTTGACCGTCATCAATGCCAGCAGGGATTTTCACGTTGACAGTTTTTTGTAAACGTTTTACGCCCTTACCATTACAAGAATCGCATTTTTCTTTTATTATTTTCCCAGTAGCATTACATTTTGTGCAACCTGCCTCTCTTATGGTCGTGCCAAACATCGTGTTCTGTTGAAAACGCACTCTACCTGTTCCATGGCATTCAGGGCAAACGGAAAAGTTTTTACCGTCCTTCGCACCTGTTCCCTTACAATCGTTACATTTTTCTATTTTTGAAAATGTAATAGCCTTTTCAATGCCAAAGACCGCCTCTTCAAATGTGAGACTCACGTTTACAAAAACATCATCTCCTCTTTCCATCGCCCTTTGATTACCACCACCAAAAGCAGAAAAGATGTCAGAAAAAATGTCAGAAAATCCTCCGCCAGCTCCACCAAAGAAGTCGCCAAAACCGCCAGCGCCCGCACCTGAAAACTGTGGGCCGTCAGCTGAGCCAAATTGATCGTAGTTAGCTCTTTTCTTGTCATCACCTAAAACTTCATAAGCTTCGTTAATATCTTTGAATTTTTCAGCAGCTTCATCTGTTTTGTTCAAATCGGGATGATATTTTTTTGCAAGACGACGATATGCCGACTTTATTTCGTCGGCACTCGCGTCCTTTTGAACTCCTAATATTGAATAATAATCTTTTTTTGCCATTTAAAACTGTCAAACTCCTTAAATAAGGCATTATTTATTATCGTCGTCGACTACAACCTCAGGATCTGGGCCATTATTTCCAGATTGGCCAGCATTTGCATTTGCAGATTGATACATCTTGCTTACAATTCCGTTTGAAACATTTGTAAGCTCATCGATTGCTTTTTTGATAACTTCTATGTCATCGCTTTCAAATTCCTTTTTAGCCTTTTCAATTGCTTCTTCAAGTTTTTTCTTGTCTTCTTCAGCGAGTTTGTCACCGTTATCTTTAAGCATCTTTTCTAAGCCATAAACCATGTTGTCTGCCTGATTTTTTGTTTCAACAAGCTCTTTTCTCTTTTTATCTTCTTCTGCATGAGCTTCAGCTTCTTTTATGGCTTTTTCGATGTCTTCCTCTTTTAAATTCGATGAAGCGGTGATAGTTATGTTTTGTTCTTTGTTAGTTCCCAAATCTTTAGCGGAAACTTTAACTATGCCGTTTGCATCTATATCAAATGTAACTTCGATTTGAGGAACTCCTCTTGGTGCAGGTGGAATGTCAGAAAGTTGAAATCTTCCAAGAGTTTTGTTTTGTGCAGCAAACTCTCTTTCGCCCTGCAACACGTGAATATCAACACCAGGTTGATTGTCCGTAGCGGTAGAGAATATTTGTGATTTCTTTGTTGGAATTGTAGTGTTTCTTTCAATCAATTTTGTAAACACACCACCAAGTGTTTCTATACCAAGTGAAAGAGGTGTTACATCAAGAAGCAAAACATCTTTTACTTCTCCTGCAAGCACGCCAGCTTGAATAGCCGCGCCGACAGCAACACATTCATCTGGGTTTATACCCTTGTATGGTTCTTTCCCTGTGTAAGATTTTACAGCTTCAAAAACAGCTGGAATTCTTGTTGAACCGCCAACCAAAACAACTTTATCAATGGCAGATGTCGAAATCTTTGCATCTTTTAATGCTCTTTTGCAACATTCGATTGTTTCCTTAACCAAATCTTCTGTGATGGCATCAAATTTTGCTCTTGTAAGCTCGTATTCCATATGTTTAGGACCGTTAGCGTCTGCTGAAATGAATGGTAGGCTTATTGTCGTTTTTGGAGTAGCAGAAAGATCTATTTTTGCTTTTTCCGCTGCTTCTTTAAGTCTTTGCATTGCAAGTTTATCCTTAGATAAATCTGTGCCATTTTCCTTTTTAAATTCTTCAACTAAAAGGTCAATGATTCTGTTGTCAAAATCATCTCCTCCCAACCTAGTGTTACCGTTTGTGGATAAAACCTCAAACACGCCATCGCCTATTTCAAGAATAGAAACGTCGAACGTTCCACCGCCAAGGTCATAAACAAGAATCTTTTGATTTTTGTTTTCACCTTTGTCAAGGCCGTATGCGAGTGCTGCTGCCGTTGGTTCGTTTATGATTCTTAAAACCTCCAAACCTGCAATTTTACCAGCATCTTTTGTAGCTTGACGTTGAGCATCGTTAAAATAAGCAGGAACGGTTATAACGGCTTGTGTGACAGGAGAGCCAATGTAGCTTTCAGCATCAGCTTTTAGTTTTGACAAAATCATAGCAGAAATCTCTTGTGGAGAATATTCTTTCCCACCGAGTTTAGCTTTGTAGTTTGTTCCCATCTCTCTTTTGATTGACATAACTGTGTTGTCACTGTTGACGATTGCTTGGCGTTTTGCAACTTTACCCACCAATCTTTCGCCTTCTTTTGTAACAGCAACTACTGATGGAGTAGTTCTGTCACCCTCTGCGTTTGCAATTACAGTTGGTTTGCCACCTTCCATAACAGCTACACATGAATTTGTTGTTCCAAGGTCAATTCCAATAATTTTTCCCATAATATTAATCCTCCTTTTTATTGACAATGACTTTTGAATATCTAATCACTCTGTTTTTAAATTTATATCCTGCTTGGTATTCTTCCAAGATGATATCGTTTTCTTTGTCCCCAACGCAGGCAACTGCAATCGCAGTATGCAAGTTTGGGTCATATTTTTCGCCCACGGCTTCAATTTTTTCTACTTCAAGTTTTTTAAGAGCTTCTAAAATGCTTAGTTCTATCATTTTTACGCCTTCTAAAACTTGCTTGTCAGAAATGGATTTTTCCGCAACCTTAAAAGTGTCAAGGCAAGGTAAGAATGCTTCAATCACACTAATTTGACCATCTTCTTTTGCCTTAATCATTTCAAAGTGAGTCCTTTTGCGAAAGTTTTCAAATTCCGCTTGTAGCCTTTGAGCTAAATCTAAATAAAACTCTTCCTTTGTCTTTCCGTTGTTTTCGTTAGTAGAACTTTCATTTTTATGAGAGCAATCACATTTTTTTTCGCTCTCACCTTCAATATTTTTTTGACAATCGCAATTTTTTTCACAACTGCATTCGTCTTTTTTTTCATCACAACAGCACTTTTTTTCTTTGTTTTTTTCCACTATCCATCTCCTCCTTTTAAAGTTTCAAGTTCATCAACAAGCAATTTCAATGCTGCTGAAACTCCGCTGTAATCCATTCTTTGAGGCCCTAAAACACCAACAGAAAGTTCCACCTCGCCAATTTTAATAGGAACTTTTACTATCGACAAATCTTCATCATTTTCAGCAACTGAAATAATAATTGGATCGCTGGCATCTCCACTTTCCATGACTTCGATAAGCTCTTTTTCATCATCAAGCACTGAAAAGATTTGTTTTGCTTTTTCAATGTCGCCACTTTCTAAGAGTTTAAGTGCACCACTTCTTTCAACATCGAGCATTTTACGATTATTAAAACGTCTAAGCCCTTTCACTAAACAGTCTACGATAGATTGAAATTCATGGATTTCTTCGGTAAGGTTTTCATCTTCAAATGCATCTGTCATCTCCCTAATAGTCTTACCAACAAAATGCTTCTTAAAAAACCTACTTGCGTCATCACATTCGCGCTTGCTGGCTGTTATGTTAAGACGCTCGTTGATGTAGCCCGAACTTGTTCCAATAAGCACCAAAACCTCCTGTGATAAGAGCGGAATAATTTGAAAATCTTTTAAAACCAAATTTTCAACTCCACTTGCCATGACCACCGTTGGATAATTTGTTGCCTCTCCTATAACTTTTGCAATCTGCGTAATCAATTCTGAAAGCGAATTCGTCTTTTTTTCTATCAATCTCCTCACCTTGTCAAGTTCACCATTTGAGACCGACAAATTTGATAAGAGCGACTCCACATAGAAACGATAACCTTGTGCAGTTGGCACTCTGCCACCTGAGGTATGCAGTTGTCTTAAATAACCCATAGCTTCAAGCGCATTCAATTCGCTTCGCAATGTTGCAGTCGAACATTCGAGTTCAGCAAGATTTTTTAACCCCCCACTCGTTACTGGACTGCAAGATGCAATATAGTTTTCAATCGCCACAGTCAGAATCTGCCGTTTCCTTCCAGAAAGTTGCATCTTTTATCCTCCAAAGTTGGCACTCTCGAACTTAAAGTGCTAGCACTATTATATGCAAAAAGGAAAAATATGTCAACCGAAAATGACACATTTTTTTTAATTTTTTATCTTTTTTTAGTAACAATTTGTCGACGTTTTTTAAAAAAAGAAATCAGCATAAGCCTACCTTAATTTGCATAACAAAAATCTTATATTATTTTAATTTAGTAAAAAACTATTAATAATCACGTCCTCTGCCTGCTTTCTACCCAGTCCAAGAGTCATAAGTTTTACTATCTCGTCACCTGCAATTTTACCTATCGCAGCTTCATGAACAAGCGAAGCTTCACAGTTTTGCGCATCAATTTTTGGTATCGAAATCACACGTGCTTTGTCTAGCACAATTCCATCACATTCCACATGTCCAAAGCAACTGTTTTTACCTATCAAATTTGATTTAAATTCTTGACAGCTGTTTTCTTTTGCAACACTGCGACTGACTATTTCAGCTTTTGAATTTTCACCACACAAGCAAACTTTAAAATCTGTTTTGGCTTTTTGCCTGCCACAAGTCAAAAGCTTTTCGTTAATTAAAAGTTTAGCTCCATTTTCAAGCTCGGCATTTGTAGTTCGAACTGTTGAAGTTACGCCCTCGATTTGTATAGTTTCAATATTCATTTCACTATTTTCTGCCATAAATATGTTTGTTACAGGATTAAGGATTTTAGCGCCACTGCCATCACCCTCGCCCACATGAGTTTCTATATATTTCAACTTGCTGTTTTTAGCGAGATGAAAAGTGTGAACGCCATCATGACGCGAATCGTTGCAAGTGGAATTATGAATGCCACATCCAGCAATAATGGTTACGTCAGCATTCTCACCGATGTAAAAACTGTTGTAAACCAAATCATTCAGCCCACCAACCGTGATAATAACAGGCATATGCAAACTTTTATTCTTTACATTAGGTTTGACAAAAACATCAATTCCACTCCCGTCTTGTTTTTCCATTATATCAATGTCTGTTGAACTTGATTTTTTAAATGTTTTGCCATTACGTCTTAAACTAAACGCACCAGAAGGAATTTTATGAAGGTTTGAAATCTTTTCTAAAAGCGCTTTTTCAATGTCAGTCATTTTCACCTCGCAATTTTCCACACTTACTTTGTTCAAAGTCATTTATAAAGTTTTTCCCTTTGCCAATTTTTTCTACTTTACCATTTTTCAGTACAATCACCTCATCTGCAAGCTCAATGACTTTTCGTTGATGACTTATAATGATGTTTGTGCTCATTTTTAAAGAACTGAAAATTTTTGCCAAATTTTCAAAACTCCACAAGTCAATTCCTGCCTCAGGTTCATCAAATATATTCACTTCACCCTTGCGCGCTAAAATCATGGCAAGCTCAATGCGTTTTAGTTCCCCTCCTGAAAGTTTATTATCAAGTGGCCGATTGATATAATCCCGTGCACACATTCCCACCATCGAAAGATACTCGCATAATGACGAAACATTGTTCTTTTCACCACATGCTATATTCATAAGATCACCAACTTTCAATCCTTTAAACGTAACAGGAATTTGAAAGGCATAACATAGCCCTTTTCTAGCGCGCTCGTCAATAGTTAACGATGAAACATCTTCGCCATTAAAAAGAATTTTTCCACTTGTAGGCGAAACGATTCCCATTATAATCTTAGCAAGAGTCGTCTTACCGCTTCCGTTTGGTCCAGTAATCACGTACGTCTTTTTATCTTCAAACGACAAATTCACATCTTTTAAGATGTGCTTTTTTTTGCTGTTATCGTAAATTACATAATTTAAATTTTTAAGTTCCAACATATTTAAAGTTTACCATTTTAAACATTTTATGTCAACTTTGTTAATACGCAAAATCATCTTTTTACTAATTTAAAAACAATAACGTAAATTGCGTAGTTTAACTTAAATCTTTTCGGCCACTTCCCAAGCACGCCAAACAACAGTCCTTAAATTGCCCACTTTTAATGCATCTCCAACTAAATGGACACGTTTTGATGGTTTCGCTATTGGAGTAGGATGATAACCAATAGCCAAAATCACGCTGTCAGCTTTTAATTGCATTTCCTCTCCAGCTTGATTTTTTATTACAACAAACTTGTTCGAAATTTGCGTTACAATGCTATTCAAATGCACAGGAACTTTTTTATACTTAAAAAAGTCGCGCAAATAAGAAGAGTTTGCAAGGCATAAGCTTTTTGACACCATAAGATCTTGTTTAGACTCAACAATAACAGGTTTTTTACCTTTTAAAAACAAATCATATGCAATCTCACAGCCACTTAATCCACCGCCTATGACAACAACCCTTTCGCCAACTTCTTGCCCTAACAAATAATTCACGGCACTAACGCACTTTTCGGCGCCATCTAATTTAATTTTGTTTGCTTCGCTACCCGTTGCAACAACGATTTCGTCTGCATCAACTGTGCTCAAATCTTTAATTTCTGTTTTTAGTTTTACTTCAATAGGCAAATTTGCAATTTGCCTACGATACCAATTTATAAGCATCTTATCCGCGCTCTTAAATGATGGAGACGCCGCCGCAATAAAAACACCGCCAAGCTTGTCCGTCTTTTCATAAACAGTAACTTTGTGCCCACGAAGAGCCAAAATCCTTGCGGTTTCCATACCGCCAATTCCTCCGCCGATGACTGCAACTTTTTTGATTTTCTTTGCTGGCTTTATCTCAAATTTGCCGTTTTGCATTGTAAGAGGATTAAGCGCACATCTTGACATATGTTTAGAATCATGCACCGAAGCACCATTTGCAATTCCTTTATAATGCGACAAAGGAAAACAACCATTATGACAATGAATACATGGTTGTATGTCTGCAAAATCGCCATTTTTTAATTTTTTGACCCATTCCCAATCAACCAAAAATTGTCTTGCAAAACCTACGCCATCTATTTTACCCTCTTTGATGGCTTTGTCAGCAACAATCGGCACCATTTTACCAGCGCACACTACAGGAATATCAACGAATTTTTTTATGTGTGCGACATCATCAAGGTTACAGTTGTCAGGCATATAAGCAGGTGGATGCGCCCAATACCAAGCATCATATGTGCCGTTATCACAATTCAACATATCATAACCCGCATCTTGCAAATATTTAACAGCCTTTTCACTTTCTTTTAGATTTCGGCCAATCTCTTTAAATTTTTCACCTGGCATCGCACCACTACAAAAATCTTTTGTCTTACTAACCACTGAATATCTTAGAGAAACAGGAAAGTCGTTTCCACATTCAGCCTTTATCGCTTTTACAACTGCAACAGGAAACCTAAATCTGTTTTCAAACTTTCCGCCATATTCATCGGTTCTTTTGTTTGTGTAAGATGTCGTAAATTGATCTAACAAATAGCCCTCATGAACGGCATGAACCTCGACACCATCTACCCCTGCTTCTTTACAAAGTTTAGCTGTTTTAGCAAAAGCATAAATCATCTTTTCAATTTCTTTTACTTTTAATGGCCTTGTATAAACGCCTTCTGCCCATCGTGATGGCAATTTGCTTGGCGAAGCACAGATATATGACAAATTCATAATAGGCTTTAAAATTGCGCCAAGAAATTTGTTTTTAAGCATAGGCACAAACATAGTTGGTATAGAAAACGAACGACCAAATCCCGCTGTCAACTGAATAAAAAGTTTGGCACCGGTCTTATGAATTTCGTCCATATATTTTTTCAACTTCTTAAAAGATCGTTTGCTTTTATAAAGCCAACTCCCTCCCATTAAATTTCTAAGTGGAGCAATGCCAGGAATAATAAGTCCAGCCTCATTTTTAGCCAGATTCATGAAAAAATTTGCTGCATCTTTGTCAAAATGATGGCGTTCCATCCAACCAAACAGCGAAGTGCCACCCATAGGGCAAACAACGATTCTGTTTTTAATCTCTAAGTTACCAATCTTCCAAGGTGTAAAAAGTGCATCAAAATTTTTATTCATAGCATCTCCTCCATCCTATTCTGTCGCAAAATTATCAAAATATCCAGTAACTAGCACAATAGGCGTGCCTTTATCACCACTTCCACTAACCAAATCACAAAGCGATCCGACGAGGTCAGATATTCGTCTTGGAGTCGTTCCGAGGGCAAGTTTTTCGTCCTTTTTAAGTTTGCCCTTTTTTGAAATAATCTCTTTCATTTGATTTATCGCTTCACTTCCTTTTAGCTTTTCCAAATCGTTGTCAGCGACAAATTTCAATTTGATTTCATTCGGTGTTCCTTCAAGGCCACTAGTAAAAGCAGGGCTAACAACGGGATCTGCAAGTTCCCATATTCCTCCAACGGGATCTTTAAAAGCGCCATCACCATAAACCATACATTCCACTTTAATTCCGGTCCTCTTTTGCATTTCCGCTTGAAGATTGTCAACAAATTTTTGGCAATCTTTCGGGAAAAGTTTCACACTGCCTTCCTTAGATCTGTTAGATCCAAGCACCCCAAATGTTTCATGATAACCATGGAGCAAAGATTTTTTATTTAAAATCTCATCAAGTGTTATAACTGTTTTAGCACCATTTGCTAACAACAATTTTTTATTGCGCTTTCTTGAATGAATATCTGCACAAATGACCACATCTGTGTATTTTAAAATTTCAAGAGGGTCATTACTCAAAATTATTTGTGCTTTATCACCACAAATTTCTTTATAAGCTTTTATGTAATCAACACCCGTAAATGGATGTTCAACACTCCCAACCAACTTGTAAAATTCATCGCTTGTAAAAGTTTTGTCAAAACTGTGCACGTTTAAATCATAAAGTTTGTCAATAGAAACAAGCGGATTGCCAACTTCGTCAAAAGGATATGAAAGTTGCAACACAATTTCATCAACTCCAGCAACTATCCCCTCTAAAATCGTCGCAAATCTATTGCGTGACAATATAGGAAAAATTAATCCCACTTTTCCTTTCCCAACTTTTTTGCGAACATCTTTTGCGATGTCCTTTATGCTTGCAAAATTTCCCTGACTTTTTGCGACTACTGCCTCAGTAACAGCAATAATGTCCCCATTTTTTAATTTAACACCCTTCTCTTGCGTCAACTGACAGACACTGTCGGCAACTATTTTTACAAGATCATCTTTGGGCTTAATTATAGGAGCCCTAACACCATATGCACATGTGCCATAAGTTCTCATCTTTCACCTCAAAATCATTATAAAATAAAAATAATTTATCTCCAAATGATTTTTTTTGTTTGTAAAATTTCAGGCAAATCTCCTGCTCCCACAATAAAAACATTGTCTTCTTTTTTGTATTCGTTCAGTTTTTCAATCAAAGCATTTTCGTCAAAATAGAGCACACATTCTTTGTTTTTAGAAATCTCCGACAGCAATTTTTCTTCTATGTCAGGGTCCTCTTTTTCCCTAGCAGGAAAAGTTCTAAACAGCAAAATTTCATCAAATTTTATTAAAGTTTCAACAAAAGCATTTAAAAACTCTCTTGTCCTCGAATAAGTGTGAGGTTGAAAGACACAGACTTTTTTGCCTTTTAAAAGCTTTGTAGTTTTTAACAAACTATTTATTTCTGTGGGGTGATGAGCGTAGTCCAAAAAAACTTTTGCTGATAAGAATGAATTAACCTTTTCGCATCTTTTTTCTAATCCTTGAAAACTTTCCAGCCCCAACTTAATTAACCACAAATCAACGTTTAAACGCCTACACGCTTCTATAGCGGTTAATGCATTGCATGCGTTGTATTCCCCCAAAACATTCATTTTTAGATGTAGCAATTTTTTTTTGTTTTCATAGACATCGAAACACAGCCTGTTAAATCTATCTATTTTATGCAACCTATATTTTAATTTAGTTGTCGAAACCACGTTTTCACAATTATCTTCAAACTTTTTAAACGATTTTTTTAAATTGCTAAAAGTTTTAAAATAATCTATGTGATCTTCTTCAACGTTGCTTACAACACCAAGATATGGCCTTAAATATAAAAAATTATCAAAATATTCGCATGCTTCCGTTATAAAATATTTTTTTTCTGCAAGCTCAAAATTTTTTTCATTAGGTTTGACAAAAGCACCAACATGTAAACTGGGCTTTTCTCCCGCCACTTTTAACACATTATAAATCATCGCAGTAACCGACGATTTCCCATGTGAACCTGCAACAGCGATCACTTTTTCAAATTGACTCGCAATTAAGGCTAAGTATTCTCCTCTACACACACATTTTTTATGTAATTTTTTTGCATATTTTAAAAGCGGAAAATCAATGTTTATAGCCGAAGAATAAACGATTAAATCACTTCTATCGACTTGGCTATAATTCAAATAATTATAAACATCGATGTTATAACTGCTTAGCGTCTCATGGCAAGGATTAACATCAAAGCCACAGACCTCATTTCCATTAATTTTTGAAATTATTGCCAAAGCGGACATGCTGACGCCACATATACCCAAAAAGAAAATCTTCATGCAAAGATTTATGATTGTGAATTAAAAAAGTTTACTAAGCATCAAATGGCTTTTGATTAATACCTATTTTGTCAGCTTCAAAACGTATGTATTCTGCAATTAATGCTATTAATTCACTGCTAGTAGGTTTGTAATTCCACTTTACATCAGTATTGAATAAATTTGACAATGCTTTAAATCCAGTTTTATTGTAACCAATCTCAGTGGAATGTCGCATACTTCTTTCCACTACCATACCATCAATTGAAAATTCTTCTCCAACTTTAGGATAAAGGTCACGTGTAACTTTTCTCAACAAAGAAGGGCTATTAATCACTTTCAAAATGCAGGCCTTTAAACAGCGGAACCCTTGCAGATTCGCTGGAATGCCCAATTCAAGCAAAATTTTTGTCACTTCTTCTCTCGAAAATATTTCAAATTCCGTCATATTTCCTCCTTAATCATCTTCATTATACACAAATATTTATAAATAGCAAACTATTTTTGCATATTTTTGTAAAATTATTTTCGAAAATTTTACAAATTTGTAGAAAGTTGTTAGAAAAAAGAAACTATTTCTATAAAAAACGACAATTAACAATTTATGAAAAGCGATATTATAAGAAAAAAATACTCATGCAATAAAAGTGTTAAATGGAACAAATAAGCAAATATTATCATTTTGGCAACATTTTGCATAAAAATAATTGACTAAATTTTTTCATTATGATATTTTAGAAGTGTTAGTTTAAACGGTACCATAGCCAAGCGGTAAGGCAAAGGTCTGCAAAACCTTCATTCCCCGGTTCGAATCCGGGTGGTACCTCCAACACAAAAAAAAGCCAGAAAACTCTGGCTTTTGTTTTTTTATTCAAATTTAATAGTATGACTAAGAAACATTATTAATATTATTGTTGACTTTGCGTTTATCTTTTAAAACCATTTTGCCGTCCACAACTTTAAATTTAAACATTCTCACAAAGCAAATGCTCATCAATATCAAAGAGTCAATCAATTGAGCAATGTCCGTGCAAAATGGAGATATAATTATTGTCGCCAAAATAGTTCTAACAACTTTTGCTGATAGATCTATGGCTACCGAAATAGTAGGAGAATATTCAATTTGAGTATAAACGCACAATATTTCTTGATATGGGTAAGAAAACATGTCAACAACCTGAAACGCAAGATATATAACCACTAAAACAATAGATGCACCGTATGCAAAAGCCAAAGCAAATGAAATTATGATACTGCTAAGCACTACTACAAAGCAGTAAAGATAGGCATTTTTTAGTTCCTTCTTATATTGATATCTGTCCTTAGAAAGATCAACCTTAACAACAGTGGAAATTGCATCCAAACAGTCCCACTGTGGATCAGTTGCTAAAGTAACTATATTAACAGCAACTAAATACTCCTCACCTGCCGAAAATACCGTTCTAAATCCAAAAAAATATATAAGACACATAAATATCGAAGAAATTAAACTTAATGTATCGTATCTAATATTTTTAATAAAAGAAAAATTAATTTTAAATTTATTGAATTCTCGAACATATAAAACAATTACATAAATAGATAAGACACAAAGTGTAATAATAAATGCCAACAATTTGTTAACTAAACATAAAGCCAAGACACTCACCAAGCATATGTTAACTACATTGAATATAATTTGATGGACATTTGCCATTTTTTCTTTGTCTTCAAAATACAATTTTTCGATTATAAAAGAGAATGTAGTTTGAAGAAAATAAAATCCTATCCCATAAATAGTATAATCCCTGTAAGTAGACACATCTAACCCAAAAAATTCGATGTATTTATTTACATAAACCAATAATATCGTAAAAACCGCAACAGAAAAAATTGTGCCCCAAAAAATACCATTCCAGACAGCATTTGGATCTTTTTTCTTATTCCCTCTTACATTAGCGCCAGTGCTAAACAAAGATTTGAAAAAAGTAGAAATGAATTGTATTGAGTAAATTAAAGAAAAAACATTGAGAGCATTCGCATCTTGTAAAATTACGGACAAAATAAACCAAGTTAAAACAGGAAATAAAGAAAAAATAAACTTTCCACTGCCTATGTAAAATAATCGTTTCATAATCTTCACTTTTATTATAGAACAAAAATTGTTTTTTCCCAAATATCTATGCATAATTTCATAAATTTTAAAAAAATAGTTGCATTTTTTTAATTTATTTGTTATGATAATAAGACGTTGAACTGGACTGCATTTTAATTTTAATTTTAATTATGCTCTACTTAAACATTATTTTAGTTTGGTCATTTCCAAAAACAGCTCGATGTTTTAGGGGTTCGGCGACAGACGCATAGAACTTAAAGTCCTGCGCAACAAAACAATGAGATTAATTCAATATCTCGTTTAAATCACATGAAAAATGCTGGTGTGGCGGATGGGGCCCCCAAAACAGCTCGATGTTTTAGGGGTTCAGCGGCAGACGCATAGGGCTTAAAGTCCTGTGCAACAAAACAATGAGACTAGTCTAACATCTCGTTTAAATCACATGAATAAATGCTGGTGTGGCGGAACGGCAGACGCACAGGACTTAAAATCCTGAGAGGGCAACTTCGTGTGGGTTCAAGTCCCACCACCAGCACCAAGGAAAAGCCGACAATAAGTCGGTTTTTTTGATAACATTTAAAGGGACTTAAACGGGCGGATTAAGAAAAGTTGCCCGTGCGCAAGTTTTCTCCGCCCCGGCGTGATAGCGGAAAGCGCTTCTTGTCATATCTTTCCGCGGAGCAAGTCCCACCACCAGCACCAAGGAAAAGCCGACAATAAGTCGGTTTTTTTAATAACACATAAATGTTAATACCTTTGATGCTAATACATTTTAAAAATAAATTTTAAAAGTTTATAAAAACAGTTGATTTCTTTTTGTTTTTTTGATATTATTATTAAGCAGTTGCAAAATTGACGTTTAAATCATAAATTATTAACAACTTGCGGGAGTGGCTCAGTTGGTAGAGCGTTGCCTTGCCAAGGCAAAGGTCGCGGGTTCGAACCCCGTCTTCCGCTCCAAATAAATTCTCGAAAAAGAGAATTTTTTTATGTTTTAAAGAGTTACTTTGTTCGAACACGCTGACCTTCTACGAGCGAAGCGAGTGGTCAGTAAAGGTTCGAATGCTGTAACCAAACGAATTCTCGAAAAAGAGAATTTTTTTATGTTTGAAAGAGTTACTTTGTTCGAACACACTGACCTTCTACGAGCAAAGCGAGTGGTCAGTAAAGATTCGAATGCTGTAACCAAATGAATTCTCGAAAAAGAGAATTTTTTTTATATTTTCAAGAGTTACTTTGTTCGAAC
>CASFYE010000052.1 GCA_949298925.1 uncultured Bacillota bacterium | reverse complement strand
TGTAAGGATTTTCTTTATCACCCGGTTCATATGTAACACCATCGATCTCAATTTCTTGTGCATTTACATACCAATCTATTGAATAATTGCCTTCACCTATCCACCAGCCGTCAATGTTGGTTGGGCCAGTTGGAGTCGTGTCGTCAGCGACGATGCTCGAATCGTTTAATGGTTTTGACATAGGATCCCAAATCACCACCACTCCTAAGAAAAGCATAAAACTTAAAAAATAACATAAAACCACAGTAAACAACTGCGTTTTCGTCAAACCTGAATTTGAAAGTTTGCTTGAAACGGCTTTAAAAAAATGCTTCATCGTTTCGCTCCTTCTATATCTGTTAGTTTATCATAATTCGCCAAATTTAGTCAAATGATTTTAATTAGACTAATAATTAGCAACTATTTATATAAGTATAAAAAAATATTGTTGCCGTCTTTACATTTTGTAGTATTTTAAATATTTTTTTACTGACTTTTTTTTTACTTTGCCACAAATATTTTTGTTTTTCAATAATTATATAAAAATTACTTAATTTTTTTAAAAAAAATATAATTTTTATGCGATTTTAATTAAACAATTAATTGAAACATTGTGCAAAAATATGTTTTTTTGTTTTTATAGATTTAATTTAACCTTGTCTTACACATGATTTATTTACATTTATTAAAATAAAAAAATATATTTCCTTTATTTCATTTTTAACTATTATTTTGTTTATCTTTTACAAAATGATTTTTTTTATAATCGTCGTTGCTTCGCTTTATTTTAATTTGTTTTTTAAATATTTTAATAAATTTTATATTTTTTTAGCCAATTATTTATTATTTTTTTAAATTTTTGCTTATTTTAAACAAATTATCATAAAATTTTTTAAAAAAACAATTTATTTTTTATACTTTTAATTTTACACAAAATTTGATTTGTTAATTAAAATGCGCTTTTAGATTATGCTTTTAACACAATTTGTTTAATTTGTTTTTTTAAAAAAAATTAACAAAAAACGTTTTGTTTAATTTACTTTTTTTTAAAAATTTTGACAAAAAAATTTTCTATCCTTTTATCATACTTTGTAACAAGCCACATAAGAACACCGACTGCGACCAAAATTATTCCCCACACAATAAGCCCCCAGCCATAATATGGAATAATTTCACCGCTACCGAGATAACTAGTTATAAATATACCGATAGGCCTCGTAATCAAATTGGTTAAAACAAAAAATGCCCAACTCATATTTGTTATTCCAGCCACAAGGCATAAAACGTCATCGGGAAACATAGGCAGAAGCATCATAAAAAAGAAAGTGTATCTGGCCTTTGACAAAAATTTTACCCATTTTTGACAACTTTCTTCACCAACCATAAAAGCCACCAATTTTCTTCCAAAAGTTCTTCCCAAAAAAAATGCAAGCACACTCCCAAGCAAAATGCCCGACAAACTTAAAAGCCCGCCTTGTAATGGTCCATAAATTATTGACCCCGCAATAGTTAGAATTGTCGATGGAATGGGAACAAATGTAACTTGCAAAAATTGCAAAAAAACAAAAGTAATCCTACCCCAAAAGCCTAAATCTAAAATAAAGTTTCTCAACTTGTCAACTGAATTTAATTTTTCCCAAAGTTTTGTCCAAACTAGAATAAAATAAACCAACGTCAAAAACGATGCAATTAGCAAAATTACAATCAAGCTATGAACAATTTTTTTTGATTTTGTTAAATTTTGGTTCATAAAAATTATTATGAAACATTTGACTTAATTTAAAACAAACTTTCCAAATAATCTAAAATTTCCTTTTTGCCTTGTGATATCAAACTGCTGTAAGGAAAAATTATTTGCGAATTTAAATTTAATTCGTACGCAATGTTTTTTATTGCTATATGCTGTGCACCTTTTGATAATTTGTCTGATTTTGTAGCCACAATTATAAAGTTTCTCCCCGTCTGCAACAAAAAATTAAGCATCATTTTGTCTAGCTCATTTGGCTTATGACGTATGTCAATGAGAAACAATACTAATTTCAAATTTTTCGAATACAATAAATAATCTTCTATGAGGTTGGACCAAAGTTCTTGATTTTTTTTACCTGCTTTATGATACCCATATCCTGGAAGGTCAACAAAACGCGCTTGATTTTCATTTATGGAAAAATAATTGATCATTTTTGTTGCACCTGGTGTTGAAGATGTTTTAGCAAGTGCTTTGACACCACTCAAATTGTTTATTAAACTCGACTTACCAACATTACTTCTGCCAACAAAAGCAAATTCACAAACTCCATCATCTAAAAGTTTGCTTTTCTCCACTACGCTTGTTAAATATTTTACCGATTTAATAATCATAATGCTATATTACCATTAATATTATTTTTTAGCAAGCATTATAAAATAAAAAAAATCGACAAAAAGTGTATATACAACTGCTTTGATAAAATTGTGAGTTTAATTAAACTATTAATGTTTTACCTAAAAACTTAATTAGGAGTCATCATGAAAGAAAACCTTTTAGAAATAAAATGCAAAAAAAACATTTTTTCAGACTTGTCATTTATAGGCATTTCACCTTCTCAAAAAGGCTATCAATACCTATGTGAAAGCATTTTTATTGCTGTTAAAGAACCAAAATTACTAAAATCCATCAAGGTTTGCATTCTGCCAAAACTTGCAAAAATGTTTTCTGCAAGAATTGAATCAATCGAAAGGGCAATGCGACATAGCCTGGAATCAGCATATTTTAAAAATACACTTAAAAACATTAACAAATTGATTGGTTTTGATTATTTGTCTCCTTATGAAAAGCCCAGCTTAACACATTTTATTTCATTACTAGCCGAGCGCCATATAATAACCATCAACAAAATATTTAAAGAATGCAATGAACAACTTTTAAAAAACAAACACAAACTTTTTGCCCCAGTCCATATCAAAAGCCTAACAAATGCATAAAACCTTAAATTATAAAAAAAATAAGAGCAAATATTTTGCTTTTTTTTTATTAATTTGTTAAACTTTTCAAAAAGGAGAAAACAAATGAAAAAATTTTTTAGTGATTTTAAAAAATTTATTTCTCGTGGAAACATTTTAGACTTAGCGGTTGGCGTTATCATAGGTTCATCTTTTAGCGCCATAGTAACAGCCTTAGTAAACAGCATATTAATGCCTCTTATCTGCTCAATCTTTGGAGCGGACACTGTCGAAGGGTTGGCTTTTTATATAAATGGAACTGCAATTCAATATGGCGTGTTCTTACAAGCTATAATTGACTTTTTACTAATAGCACTTGTTTTGTTTATTATATTAAAAGTTGTTATGTCCGCCAAAGGTTTTACTACGAAAACTTTTAAGTCCTACCCAACAAGAGCCGAAAGAAAACAACTTAAAGAAGAAGGCGTTAATTTAAAAAATAGAAAAGAGGTGCTTGTTGCAACGAAAGCTTTAAGGGAAAGAAACAAACCGGTCCCTCCTCCACCAAAACCAACAAGCGAAGAGCTTCTTTCTCAAATTTTACAAGAAATCAAAAAACAGAATGAAAATTTAAACTTTGGGAAAACATATCAAGCAGAAATTTCCAAAGAAGATAATGTTGAAATCAATGATTAAAAAAACGGTTTAAACTGTTTTTTTTAATTTAATTAAACAGCTCTTTTATTTTTTCATTTTGTTCAATTAATAATTTTTTTAATAGTGTAAATCTTTTTACTGTATAAGCGTTTGCCACCATTCTGCGCAAATTTTTCTTTTCTCCAACAAGAACAACCATCTTCTTCGCACGCGTTACCGCAGTGTATATGAGATTTCTAGTCAATATCATACTGGTACCTGCAATGATAGGAATGACGACTACATCAAATTCAGATCCCTGAGATTTGTGAATTGTAATAGCATAGGCCAAAGACAATTCACCGATGTCCGTTCTGGCATATGTGCTAACCCTGCCATCTTCAAATTCAACGACAGTTTCACCTGTTTGAAAATCTATAGAATAAATTTGCCCTATATCACCATTAAAAACTCCTTCCCCTGTTTCATAAATAAATCCATTACGGCGATTCCATTTTAAATTATAATCATTTGACGTTTGCATAACTTTATCGCCTTCTCGAAAAATCGTTGTCCCCAAAATCAATTCACTTTTATTCGGTGAGGCTGGATTCAAAATGTCTTGCAATGTCCTATTAAGGTTGTCTATCCCGCAAACGCCTGCTTTAAGCGGAGCTAAAACTTGAATTTGCGATGGATCTATTTTTAAAAAACTAGGTATCCTTTTCGTCACCATTTCCACTATTGATGAATGAATTTCATTTAAATCAGTCTTTTGCTCAAAAAAGAAATCACTCGAATTATTGTCGATAACAGGCATAATGCCATTATTTATAAGCTGGGCATTTGAAATAATAAGGCTGTCATCTGTTTGACGATATATCTTGGTCAGCATCGTCACAGGAAAAATATTGCTCGCCAACATATCTCCAAGTACATTGCCAGCTCCGACACTTGGAAGTTGATCTTTGTCCCCCACTACAATCAATCTCGCATCTCTTGGCAAAGCTTTTAAAAGCGAACTCATGAGCATAATATCAACCATGCTGACTTCATCAACGATGAAATTCTTTATATCAAAAGGATTGTTTTCATTGTGAACAAATCTTCCAATACGGTCAATATCTCCATTCACCTCCAATGCTCTATGAATGGTTTTCGCTTCCTGGCCTGTACTATCTGAAAGTCTCTTTGCTGCACGGCCAGTCGGGGCAAGGAGCAACACACTTTCTCTTCTATTTGCCAAAATGTCAATGATGCATTTTACAATCGTAGTTTTTCCTGTTCCAGGTCCTCCTGTTATAATCGACACACCGTTGTTTACTGCACATTCGATCGCACGTTTTTGATCGCTATGAAAAACAACATTGTTCCTCTCTTCAAATGATTTTATTTCAAGTGTAACATCAGTTTGAGATATGTTTGTCGAACTCGAAAGCAGACATAACTTTTGCGCAACAGAATATTCATAGCGATAATATTTTGTAAGCATGACAACTTCTAAATTGTCATACCAAAAATTCATACAAGACTTATCCGCAACAAGTTCATCTAAGACTTCATCAAAGATCTCAATTTTTTCCTCTTGAAATCCCAACAACTCCATTGTGTTTGAAAACAGTAATCCTTTTGGCAGATATGTATTTCCATTTTTTTCCGTTGCAACAGTTAAACAATAAACAATGCCTGCTCTCACCCGAAAGGCACTATTCAATGCTATGCCGATGTTTTTTGCAATCTTATCTGCGGTCAAAAAACCAATTCCATCAACATCTTCAACTAAACGATATGGATTATTGCGAACAATTTCAACTGTTTTGGCGCCATAAATATCAAAAATTTTAAGAGCCATGTTGACAGATATGTCATATCCTTGCAAAAACATAATAGCATTTTGTATTGACCTAAGTTCAGAAAATTTTGCAGAAATTTCGTATGCCTTATTTTTACTTATCCCTCTTACTTGGGCAAGTTTTTCTGGCGCCATTTCTATTATGGCAAAAGTATCCGTTTTAAACTTTTGCACAATGTTTTTAGCTGTTACTTGACCTACACCCTTTATCAAACCAGAAGCCAAATACTTTTCTATTCCTGCAAGTGTTTGAGGCAAGGTTATCTCGTAATTTGAAAATGCAAATTGATATCCAAATTTTTTATTGTGAACAAACTCCCCTTCTAAAATCAAATTTTCGCCCACATTTGCAGATATCATTTTTCCTACAATTGTTACAGGGGTTTTATTATATGAAAGCACCGCAACGGTATAACCGTTTTCGTCGTTTCTAAAAACAATTTCTTCAACAGTCCCTTCGATTTGCATAAACAAATTTTAACACTATAAAAGGATAAAAACAAGTAAAAACACTTGCGATATTTAAAAAAATGCTTATAATAATTATTAGTTATGAAAACAGCACAAAAAATTTTAGAAATAGAGGCGTTATGTGAAAACCTTCTCAAAAAAAAGACTGATGGCGGATTGCTTAAATTTAAAGTTTTGGCTTTTGCAAAAATTTATTCCAACCTCTCCGTTAGCATGATTATTGAGAAATTAGGAATAAAAAAATCAAATTTTGCTTTACTGACGGCTGAGTTAGAAAAAGAGGGTCTTCTAAAAATTGAACATGCAGAAATTGACCGTCGATGTAGAATATTGAGGCTTACCGAAAAGGGCGAAAATGAGCTACAATCTTTTTACGACAAGATTGACGACTATGTTGGCCCTGTTGATATTGACACTGAACGCTCAATAGACATATTAATTAATTATCTAAATAAAAGGATTTAAATGTATGATAAAATTGTATAACTCTTTAACAAGAAAAAAAGAAGAATTAACTTTTGAAGATAATACCGTAAAGATGTATTCGTGTGGCCCTACAGTATACAGTTATCCTCATATAGGAAATATGCGGGCATATTTGTTTATGGACGCTCTTAGACGAATCATTAAATATAATGGCTTAAATATCGACGGTGTAATGAACATAACTGACGTTGGACATCTTACAAGCGACGAGGATGAAGGCGAAGACAAAATGATAGTGGCTAGCGAACGTGAGAACAAGTCGCCACAAGAAATAGCCAAATATTACACCGACATTTTTATGGGAGAAATGGAAAAATTAAAAATTGACCTTCCAGAGCACATCTGCCCAGCCACCACCGTCATTCCAGAAATAATCGTTTTTGTAAAAACCTTGCTTGAAAAAGGAAATGCATATGAAACGTCAAAAGGTATTTATTTTGACATTTCAACATTCCCACAATATGGAAAACTTGGTGGCACGAATTTGGAAGACAAATTGGCTGGCGCAAGAATTGAAGTTGATGATGAAAAACGCCACCCTGCCGATTTTGCACTATGGATCAAAGCTCCTAAAAATCACATTATGAAATGGGATAGCCCTTGGGGAAAAGGATACCCTGGCTGGCACATTGAATGCAGTGCCATCGGCATGAAATACCTTGGTGATAAAATTGACATTCACACCGGTGGAGTTGAACATAGAACAGTTCATCACGAGAATGAAATTGCTCAAGACGACTGCTACGCTGGGCACAAGGTTGTCAACATCTGGATGCATCTTGAGCACTTGCTTGTAAATTCGAAAAAAATGAGCAAATCTCTTGGAAATGTTTACAAGTTGTCAGATTTACAAAAGAAGGGCTTTACAGCAGAGGATTACCGTTACTTTTTCTTTACAGCGCACTATGCAAAACAACAAAACTTTACATGGGAAGGCTTAGAGGCAGCAAAAAATGCTTTGAGATCTTTAAAAGCAATTGTGAATGAGCACAAGGTCGCAGGAGAAACAACAAAGATTAAGCCACAAAAAGTTGAGGACGCCTTTTTAGAAGCGATCAATGATGACGTTAATATGCCTAAAGCACTGGGTGTTGTTTGGCAAGTTTTAAAGCTTCCAAGAGACAAAAGAATTTATGATTTGATTATGAAATTCAATTCTGTGCTTGGTTTCGATTTTCTTGGTGATATCATTCCTGCAGATATACAAAAACTTGCAAAAGAAAGATGGGAAGCAAAACAGGACAAAGACTTCCAAAAAGCTGACGCATTGCGCGAAGAGATTTTTAAAAAGGGCTTTTTGATCAAAGATTCAGCAAATGAATATGAAATAATAAAAAAATAAGCGGATGGTTTTCCGCTTTTTTTGTTGTTTTGTTGCTTTTAAGTTTGTTTTGTGTTAAAATTACATTGTCAAAGTTTTCACTAAACAATACTTTTTTGTGCTGAAAACTTTGTGGCAAACATGAATAGAAGTTTTGCGGCATATTGCAAGCACATTTTTAACAAGCGGCGCGTTAGCGGGGCATTTGATTAAAAATGGGCGAAGCAACAGCGCAAAACACAAAGCTAAAGGCTTTAAAAAATTCAAGCTTTCAAAAATGGCTTTACCGAAAATTTTGCGGCATATTGCGAGCACGTTTTTAACAAGCGGCGCGTTAGCGACATTTGATTAAAAATGGGCGAAGCAACAGCGCAAAACACAAAGCCAAAGGCTTTAAAAGCTGAAAGCTTTGTTTTGAGCACAGCTCAAAACGTGTTTTGCGGCTATGGCGGAACTGGCAGACGCGCTGGATTTAGGTTCCAGTGGGAAACCGTGGAGGTTCAAATCCTCTTAGCCGCACCAAAAATGTCATTAAAAAATTTTTAAATTTACATATTACATTTACAAAACTATTAAGAATTAAACTGTTGTTTTAATAAACAAAAAAACATGATGAAAATTATATTTATAGCCATGCACTTTTTAAGACTTTTTTGAATAAATGTTTTTAATGGACAATTTTGATAAAACTTTTAATTTTATTAAAAACAGCATTTGGAAAGACGACACTGATGATGAAATGATTTTCACGATAAGTGATGAATATTTTCAAAGTATTAAAAAAAATTATAGTAGAGGCAAAAGGCTATTTTGGCTGACTGGTCAAAGCGGAACAGGCAAAACTTCACAGCTTTTAAAAGCTACCGAAAATTATTGCCACAATGCAATTATAAAGCCCTTGCACCTCGCAGTTAGAAATTTTGCCCATTTACACCCCTATTCAAACAAGTTTAAACACGATGAAAATTATAGAGAAAACACAAATGGCTTTGCATTAAAAGTTTTGTTTTGCGTTTTAAAACGTAGCTTAGAATATGGTATCGACATTGTTCTAGAAATATGTTTTTTAGATCGAAACTTTAACAATTATGTGCTAAAAACAGCTCAAAACTATAATTACAAAATAAGCTTACAAATTATGGCTGTAAACATTTTATTTTCAAAAGCATTGGTTTACAAACGTGCAAAAATGACTGGTAGAAAAACAAGTGAAAATTCAGAAAAATATTTTTATAAGCACATGAAAAAAGGTATGCAATTGATAACAAAAAAATTTAATGTTCATTGCACTGTTTGGTCAATTGACAATTTAGCACCTGTTTATATTGGGCGCTCTAAATTTGCTTACAAGTTTTTTAAACAATCAAGAAAAAATACAAAAATCTCAAGTTTTGATGAAATGAAATTATTAAAAGCTAAAAAACAGATTTTGGAAGTTGTATATCAGGATGTTTTTTCTTGATATATTCAATATATCTGTCTTCTACATATTCCCACATTGCAATCAGATCACTTAGTTCCTCTAAATTAATTTTTTGATTGAAATGTCTTTCATATTCATGTAAAAACAATTTTCTTTGGCAATCAGGCAACCTCTCAATTAATCGTGCCAAATCATTGATGGGTGTTGACCTACAAGCAAATGCAAAATCCAAAATACCCACAATTTTTTTCCCTTTTATTAAAATGTTGCCAGGGTTTAAGTCCCCATGTGAAAAAACCTTTTTTTGTTTTTCCATTTTTTTTAATCTATTATGCATTTGAAGATTGTAATCTCCCCCTGAAACAAAAGATAAATCTTTTAAAAATGTACTTGCGAGAGGCAATCTTATTGACAATTTAACACGATTAATTTTCTTTAAAAATAAACATATTTCTTTTGCAATTTTTGTCATTTGTCTATCATTTAATTTGCACTCAGTAAGTGGCACTCCCTTAATCATTTTATGAATAGAAAAAGGCTTGTTTTTATAATACAAAAGTTTTAATTTTGGTAATTTAACATTCAACTTTTCTTTTTGCAAAGTGTAACACACCTTGACTTCTTTAAGCAGAACTTTACTAAAAAAGCTGTTTCTTGGAAATCGAAAAATCCACCAATTCTTTTTAATTCTGGCTTTGAAAACAAAATTTGTCCACCCTGTAGAAATTTGACAAATATTTTTTGCACGTGGAAAAAATTGTTTAATTATTAAATTAAAATCATCATCAATCGTAAAATGTTTGACCATAAATATTATTTATGCTGAACATCACTCCACTGTCACTGACTTCGCCAAATTTCTAGGTTTGTCTGGATCTAGCCCTCTCATCACACTGACATTATATGCCAAAAGTTGTAATGCCACTGTTTCAAATATACAAGTTAAATCGTTGTTGACATTTGGAAGCATAAAACCGCCGTCAAACTTATTAAGATCAATCTTTTCAAGTGGTTGTGAATGAAAAAGGAACAGTTTTGCACCACGTGATTTTGCTTCGAACGCACTGTTTAACGTCTTTTGAACCAATCTTTTGTTCGAAACCAAAACTATGACAGGAACGTCTTTTTGAATTAAAGCCAGCACCCCATGTTTTAACTCACCTGCTGGATATGCATTACAATTTATGTAACTTATTTCTTTAAGTTTTAATGCGCCTTCTAATGCGGTAATATAGTCTAAATTTCTTCCAATATAGAAAATATTTTTTTGATCTTTTATAGCCTCCGCCAATTTTGAAACATCTAATGAAAATCTATCGAGTCTTTTGGATAAATTCAAAACATTTCTTACAGCATTTCTCATCTTAGATTTAAGAGCCATAACAAGCATATACAACGAAACGATTTGACATGTGTAAGCTTTTGTTGATGCTACAGCTATTTCAACGCCAGCACAAATAGGCAAAACTATAGGTGAAAGTGATGCCAAGGTTGAATAATCAACATTTGTAATTGATATAATCTTTTTCGTCTTTTTCAAAGCCTTTTTTAATGCAGATATTGTGTCGGCGGTCTCCCCACTTTGACTAACAAACACGCAAAGTGTTGATGAATCCAATATTGCATTATCAGAAAGAAATTCGCTCGCAGGTAATGCTTCCGCATCTATATTCAAATGCTTTCTAAAATAATAAGCACCCACCAAGCAAGAATGGTATGCCGAACCGCAACCAATCAATTTGACTTTATTAATCCACCATCTTTTTAAGAATGACCAGTCTATCGTCTGATAGTGCTTGCAAAGTCCTCTTATTTTTTGAGGCGTTTCAGTTATTTCCTTTAACATAAAATGCTCAAAACCATTTTTAGAGATCTGAGAAACCAATTCAAAACATTTTAAAGCTTGTTTTGAAACAAGTCTCCCCTTACAATCAAAAAATCTTACATTATCAAAATTCGCCACAGCATACTCGCCATCTTCCATTTTAAAATACTCGCCCTTTTCAAAGCATATAGGATCGCTTGCAATCGTTGTTTTATTTCCAATACTTTGGACATAAAGCGGTTTTTTCTTTTTGGCTATAAACAAAGATTTACTACCCTTCTTCATTACACACAAAGCAAAACTACCTTTCAATTGTTCGCATGTAAAAATAAAATTTTGCAAATCTTCTTTACCTTTACCTTTTTCTAAAATGTTAGCCACAATCTCCGTGTCAGTTTCTGTTATAAGTTCATCTTTGCTAGCAAATTTATCTTTTAGTTCTGCAAAATTTTCAATTATCCCATTATGAACAACTGCCCAACAACCATTCGCACTAAGTATAGGGTGCGCATTCGTTTTGTTGACTTTTCCATGAGTGGCCCACCTAGTGTGTCCAATAATTACATCTCCAAATAAGTTAGGGCACTCTTTCCTAAGATTGTCTATAATCCCCGTCTCTTTATGTACATAAAACTTATTATCTTTTTCAATACAAATTCCAGCAGAATCATAACCCCTGTATTGTAATTTTTCAAGTTTATCAAAAATTTCTGTCGTTTTAATGTTTTTGCCTATAATACCAACTATGCCACACATATAATCTCCTTACAAAAAATTTTATGAACGTTGCTCATGTTTCGTGATGCTTTAACTTTAATTTTAGACAATATTTTTGTTGGAAAATTTATAAAAATAAGTTATACTAAAACAGAGGTGAAAAATATGCGATCACTTAAAATAATTTGCATTAATGATTTAATAGAAGTTCATACAGCTTTTAATTTTTTCAAATCAAATTTTCTTAAAACAACTCAAACAGAGGTTTTGGCATTTTTACCTCTTTCGGACATTTATCAATCCATGGTAGACAATATACAACAAAACAGCAAACTACAACTTTTAGCAATCCTAGATGATCAACCAGTAGGTTGTGTTATATGCCAACCGTTAGAAGGCAAAAAGGGGCTGTTGGCAATGCCAATACTAGCAGTCAAACATGAATATAGAGGTGCAGGCATCGCAACCAAACTTTTAGAAGAAATTGAAAAAAACGCACGCAAAAAAAATTATTTTAGGTTAATTACAAAAGGCACAGAAACTTCGATAAGCTTTTTCAAAAAACACAATTTTCAGCCTTATTTGTACGTAACATTAGACAATGAAATTGATCCCGACGATTTTAAAGATGATCTACCAAATGAATTTATACTAACAACTGAATATGCCAATGTTGACACACACCTCAAATACATGATGCCAGAGAATACCGATGAAAATATTTTTAAATCTCTAACTAAAAAATACAAAAAGATTAATTTTGAAATATATTTTGAAAAGAGAATTTAACCTTTGCATGAGCAAAGGTTTTTTTAGAATAAAAGCTTTTTTTTTACTCAAAATATTTGCATAGGAGAAAACAATTATGCAAATCAAACAGGAATTAACAAAAATTGATGAATTCAACATAAAGCAAAAAACAAAAGGACATTGGTTCGAATTCATTCTTGCAAATATGCTAGCAATAGTTTTTACTTGCCTAGGACTGTTTATCCCGGTTTTAAGTTTAGCATTGGGATTTATAATCATGTCCTATATGCAAATCGGATTATATAGATTTGTGTTAAAAACTTATAGAGGAGAAAATGTCGACTATGACGCGCTATTCTCACCTTTTAACCAATTGATAAAAATCTTATGTATTAAAATAATAGCTTTATCTGGAATTATAATTTGGGGATTATTGTTTATAGTTCCAGGGATTATATATGGTTTAAACTGTGCTTTTTGCGGTTTAGTTTACATTGACCACCCCGACCTTTCAATAAAGGAAATTTTTGTTAAATCAAAATATTTGGTTCATGGTCATAGAACAATGATTTTGCTTGTGGCTTTAATAGGTTTGGTAATGCTTTGCGCAGCTGCTTCTGTTGGAGTAGGTATAAACTTTTTGTTCACCTTATTGTTTAAAGTCCCACAGTTCGTTACTGCACTATTGATCATTTTGCCTATCATAGTGACTTTTATTGTAGCAACAAATCCATTATTCCAAATTTATTTAGCAGGGGCTTACAATAGCTCAGTCACGACTTCACAAAAAAAGCAAAAAAACATTTCAAAAACAAGAAAGAATGTGGTATAATCTTCGTATAAAGGAGATTTGCCTTGGAACAAGAAAATTTTATTAAAAAAAATGATGCCTTTTTGGGCTTCACTGAATTAAGAAAAATCATGAATGATTGCATAGAAAATCCTCATCTTTATGAAAAATCATTTTTAGATATGTTCGCAGAAGTCGGCTCACTAGCTATGGAAGGAAACGCTATTGCACAAGATGTTATGAGCTATTATTATAAGAATGGCGTAAAAGGTCTTTTACCAGAGAATTACGATCTTTACATGCAATGGGCAATACTTGCAGCCGCAAACGGCAATGAATTTACGATCGAAAAATTACAATTTTTCTTAAACTATGCCTTTCAAGACATAGTCAACAATGAAAAGCTACAGCAAATTGTTGATAAAAATAAAATAGATCAGCAAAATTATATTTTTGTATTTGGGAATTTGTTGTGTGAAGGTATCGTTGATGAGCTTCAAATAACCGCAAAAAAACTCGTCGAAGCACCTAATGTTGAAGTAAAATACACCCCTGAAAAACTTCGAAATTACAAAAGAGCTCTTGACAAATCAATGCCAAAAATTTTGGAATATCTGTTAGTGTGATTTACAACTGCACATTCATCACATCACCGACATCGTATAAATCTGCCGACAATCTCATTCTTTGAAAAATTAAGCCGACGAGAAATTCAAACTCGTCGCTTTTTTGTGCTAATAAAAACATTTTTATAAGCAATCTGTTTTCTAAACTTATAGCATTTAAAAAACATTTTGTTCTGTTCCAACGTATTTGAAACCCACGATTTTGTTTATAATTAAACTTTTCTCTTAAAACAGACAGTTGCTCTTCGTTTAAAGCATAAAACCGGTCAGCACCCATAAACCTACCAAGATTTCGATAAGATGCGCGAAGTTTAAACATTAAGTCGAACACTTCGTCGGTAAGAATTTCAGTTCCCTCAGCATCAAGTCTAACAAAGATAAAACCTTTTTCTTTTAATGAATTTGAATACGCTTTCGCAAGCACTTCATATTCATCAGGCTTTAAACAAGCAAAATCATCATAATCCATAAAACTCACACCTCGACTTTTTGTATGAAAAATGTCGAAATAGTGTTACTTAAAAAAGACGCTCATTACTGAGCGTCTTTTACCACATTCTATTACCTAAAATTATTGAGTTGCGTTTATCTATGTCATAAAATATTGTTGTTTCATTGAGAGAATTGCCAATGGTCGCAGCTGGTGGTGCTGGGTACTTAGTCATAAACGAAGCCTTAAAGCTAGGAAGAGGTTTAACTTTTAAAGGATTTTTTCTAAACAGTTTAACAATTCCCGTCCCGAACGGCAAAAGTGACAATTCGTAAGGATCAATAAGCGGTCTGGTTACTCTTTGATTTGACTTTGACACAGATTTTCCACCGTCTTTCCCCTTGTTTTCTGTCGTCGACTCCTCGGAAACAACAAGTTGCACCTCGCCACAACTTTTAGAAAATGCTTCTCTCGTCGCTGGGTCTTCCGTTCCTAAATAAATTTGAATGTTAAAATTGCTTTTTAATGTTTCAGCCACTTCACGCCCATATTTTGTGTCCAATTGCGTAAACGACTGCAAAACTATTTCAAATATAATATTTCTTGATCTAGCAACTGTCACCATTGTAGCAAAATCAGGGATAACAGGAAGGTTCCCAAACTCGTCAAGTAGCATATAAACATGTCGAGGTAGTTTTCTGTTAGGATTCCTATTTGCAATATCAACAAGCGACCTATAGAGTTGCCCAATGCAAATCGTTGCCAAAGGGTGTCTTTCTTTCTTATGGTCAGGAATTTTTATAAAAAACGCGGTCGGTTTGTCAACAAATTCTTGAAATTTTATATCACACGCAGATGTCGCATAGCAAATTCCCATATCGCTCATCAAACTGTTAATCTTGCCCGCAAGAACAGACATATATGATTTCGTCGTTGTAGGCGCTGAATTAACAACCGGCATAGTCATTGTGCCAACGTCTGACGTTTTTGGTCGTCCTGAGCAATATTTTTTTAAAGGATTAAACGGATCATTTACGTCGTTTGGATCTTTGTTGTTAGCGATTTTATACAAATTGTAAAAATTAAATTGATCTTTGCGCAATTTGTTCGCGCCCAACCTCGAATCTACACTGTCCTCCAACATCGCGAGCATTATTCCATACAAAAAGTCTTGCGCCCCCTGCTCCCAAATCGTGTCATTAGTTCCGGTGCTTACAGGACAGATTGATGAGCAAATTCCCTTTAGATCAAAAGTAGCATCATTGATGAGTTGTTGCTTTTTAGTTTCAATTTGCTTATTTAAAGATCCTTCATCTGGAAAGGCATAACCGTCAAATTCATACCAAACATCTCCATACTGCGCATTTGGCAAAGCTGTTTTCCCAGCCTGAGCCGGTGTGCAGTTTCGGTAAACTTTTGCCGTCGATTGCAAGCTCATCGCTTTGTGATAACTATCAAAAGGCTTTTCCATTGGGTTCCAACGAGAAGAAATGTATGGATTGTCAAGGTCATAAACCTGAACATCATAACCTTCTTTTTGTAGAGCAATTGCATTATTTTCATAAAGTTCGCCTTTAGGGTCGGCAATAACCAAAGAAGGTTTTTCTGCGCTTCTAGCTAAGATTCTTATCGTAGGCTCCAACACAAAATAGGTTTTACCTGTTCCTGTCGTTCCAACTATGAGCGCATGGGTCCCATCTTGCATACTTATTTCATATTTAGAACCGATAAGTTCACTTCTAAACACCATTCCTGTTTTTTTTAAAGCTGGCAAAGTTGACCAAGTTGAATTAATAAGCATTTTGTCTTGCAATATCTGCTCCCTTGTCATAAAGCCAGCATCAAAGTGAAGTTCATATTCCTGCCCTCCCGCAGTTTTCCCTTTTTTTTGACTTCCACTTTTCTTTTTAGGTTTAGCTAGCGCATAGATAAGTCCACCTAATGCGCCCACACCCAAACAGATTAAACTCACACTATCCGAAAAAAGCGACACAGAAAACTCAAATGAACTTAACAAAAAACCTAGCAAGACACCTAAAGCATATCCTAAGACTGCGAACAGTAACATCAAGACCAACAATCTTTGAATTGTTTTTTTCATTATATCCCCCATTTTTTAATATTTTAACACAAAAACCATGATTATAAAAGCATTTCTATAAGTTTTAAAAAAAATGTTTTAATATTAAACAACTGGATATGAATGATAAAAACAGTTGAAATAATTTTAATTTTGTTATATAATTTCACTTGGTTATTGATGACGCACGACTCCATGCTCTCGTAGCGAACATGGATAGCACAATGGTCTTCGGAACCTGCTCGACTATTTGTGCTTACAACTCGATTTGCTATCGCAAATCAGAGAACTCAAGCACAAAGTCTGCGCTATCCCAAAAAAAACATCTTTTTTTGGGGACCCCACTAATGGTTCCTCGCTCCCTAAAAATTAATCTCATCGTTAATTCAAATTTTATATGCTCTCGTGGTGTAATGGATAGCACAATGGTCTTCGGAACCATTAGTTCGGGTTCGAATCCTGACGGGAGCACCAATTATAATAAAAAAGTAGATTAAGCCAAAAAAACTAAATAGCAAGATGTTTGAATACCATGTAAGGAATAATTTTTTATGAAAAATGCATCAATTTCATTACAAAATTTGAAAGAATTTCAAGAAAACTATTTAAAAAACCAAAATTTTAATATAGCCGATAAATTAAAAAAAGTTTCATTAGAGGACTTTTCATTAAATAATAGAATTATAAAAGGAAATAAATTTGAATTTAATTTGGAATTAGAAAACTGCAAAATTTATTCTCAAAAATCATCTCTTCGTTGCTGGCTATTTTCATGCTTAAATTTGATTAAAAATGATATAGCTCATAACATGAATTGTGATCCCTTACATTTTCAAATATCCTCTAACTATTTAACTTTTTATGATAAGTTAGAAAAATCAAACCATGCATACCAAGTAATTATTGACAGTAATTACAATTTTTACAAAAACGGATTGGTTAATAAGTCTAAAAATAGATTTTTAGCGGAATTTTTGCAAGATCCTGTTCGAGAATCTGGAAGGATAGAGTATGCCAGGGAACTTATTAAAAAATATGGTATTGTCCCAGAAGAAATAATGCCAGAAACTTATAACTCATCAAACTCATCAGAATTTATTAAGCTATATTCGCAAAAGGTAAAAAGGGATTTGTTTTTATTAATTCAAGCTAAAAAAACAAAAAAGATTTATATATGTTAAAAAACAAAATGCTTAATGAAAATTATACAATATTATGTAAAGTCTTAGGAACTCCGCCTATTGTTTTTAACTACTCCTATAAAGACCAGTATGGTAAGTCAAAGGTCATTAAACAAATTACTCCACAAGAATTTTATAATAAATATTCTTCTATAAACCTAGACGACTTTATTTTGATTGGCAATGTTCCTATGAAAACCTTCCCATACTATTCAAAATTTAGAAAAGCTTATTCAGGAAATATTGAAGGGAAAAGTTTTGTCGAGTTTATAAATCTTCCTCAAAAAGATTTTGTTGAACTAATTGTTTTACAATTAAAAAGCAATATTCCCGTTTGCTTTGCTTGTGAAAATAAAAAATATAGAAATCAGGAAAGCACTGTTCTTGACACAAGACTTTTTAGCTATGAAAAACTTTTTGGTATTAAAGATATGGATAAAACCCATGCATTAGAAAGTTTTGATATAACTCTAAAACATTGGATGACATTTAAAGGCTGTCAAATTGAAGAAGGAAAAGTAATAAGGTGGAAAGTAGAAGATAGCGCTGGAGAAGATCAAAGAACCAATGGTTATTATGTAATGAACAACAATTTTTTTGAAAAGTGTGTTTTCCAAGCATGGATAAATAAGAATTTTTTAAAAAAAGATCATTTTAAAATTTTAAACAAAAAGCCAATTTTATTTGGCTATAATGAACCAGTTTAATAAATTTTATTTTTTAAATTTTCGAGATTTATGACATTATCTTATTAATAATACAAAGGTTTTTTAATGAAATATAAATACTTAAAATTTTATTTAAAAATTATAAAATAAAGAAAGTATAATCTTAATAAATGCAATATTGAAAACATTTTAAATTCATTATATGGTTTCACTTAAATATTATAATTATTAACTTGTTTTAATATCATTTGTTTTTAATACAAAATTTTATTTAATAACTATACTTAATCGTATTTATTATTTTTTTAAACAAATAAAAAGCACCATTTTAGAATGGTGCTTTGTTGTTTGTGTTACTAGTTGCCAAACAACTTGTTTTGTTCGTAAAGTTATACAACTTGATAGCCAATATTTGAATATGCCTTTTCTAAAGCATCTATTTGTTTGTAATCTCTATTTATAAAGTTTACGCCTGAATATCTTGAAGCCTGCTCTTTATAAACATTCATCAATGCCTCAAAAGTATAAGTTTGCTCGGTAGCAATTTGTTCTTTTGAAATATCAATTTGCTCGTGTGTTGTTATGTCACAACCATAGAGCTCTATATTGTCAACATCTTCAATTGTAATTCCACTTAAATTTTTCCTTGTCGTTTGAACGTTTAATCTACTGTATTGATAAATTTGATTTGCATATTGATCCATGTATAATTGTTGTAAAGCAAAACCATCTTGTCCACGCATATCTGCGTCTTGCAAAATGTTTAAAACATACTTTTGATCTTGAATAGGTTGGATGTCAACGATTAAAACGACATGTGCTTTGTTGTCAAAATCATACACGTTTATAAACGCAGAATTTTCTCCAAATTCATAGTATAATCCCATATTGCCAGAATATCTTAGGCCATTAACTTCATATGTCGCACTTGAAAAATAAAATTCTTTCTCTTTAACTTCTTCATTTAATAAAGCATATTTTGTAACAAATATCATAGTTTTAATAAAATCTTCTTGACCCTTGTAATCTACTTCTTCAGCAGTATATTCTTGTGTGTTTGATGTAGCCTTTGCGACAGTCTCATTTTTTTCAATCCAGCCTGCACTGTAACTAAAATTGTCCAAAACTTCAATTACATTTTCTTTTGTAACCGCTGAGACTGAGTCGTCTCCTTTTACATTTTTACCAATAAAGAATCCACCAACGCCAGCCCCCGCAATTAAGATTATTATTAAAATTGCAATCAAAAATTTTTTCATCATTCCCTCCTCGCTTAATGGTAACAAAAAATTAATCAAATGTCAATACTATTTTTCAAATTTGGAATTACAATATGAGCAATGCCACGTCGTTTCATTAAAATCCATAACCGCGCCACAATTTGGGCATTTGTTTTCCAAAACTCGTTTTTTTGACGTTTCTTTGTTGTTTGCTGTCAATGTTGATCCATCAAACAAAAATCCGGTAATATACTTTTTTTTAATAGCAAGGGTTAATTGTTGTTTAACCGACTTCTCATCTATTTGAAGCTGTTTTGATATCTCTTCAGTTGTCAATAAATTTTCCTCATTAACACAGTCCACAATTCTCTTTAATGTTTTAAAATTTGCATAAGTCGTCCATGATATTGGCGCACCATAAAAACCTATAACCGTAAAAGCTATGCCTATTCCTAAAATGGCCCAAATAGATTGGGTTGCTCCAACTATTATTAAAGGAATTCCAAAAACAAGCATAATCGTCACAACAAACGAAACAATTAATCTTGTTTTTAAGTCTTTTTCAACACTTACTTCATTTTTACTTTTCATGCTTTATTCGCTTTCTTCTTTTTTTTCTTCTTCAGCTTTTCTTTCGTGGTAGTTTTTGTATCCTAACTTATGATTGTCGCCTTCATCCCATTTTTTGCCACCGGTCGCTAAAATGGTGATCAAAAACGCGAAAGCAACAACTATTGAAATAATAGGTAAAACCAAACTGTGAGGCAAAGCGATCGCAGAGACCAAACACAAAACCGCACAAATCAATAACCCAGCACCGAACCAAATTTTTAGTTTTTTAACTGTTGTTATGTTTTTTTGCAAAACACCGTTTATTAAAAATAATAAACCTATACCACCACACAGCAGAACACCTGCCCATGCCAAGTTAAAAAATCCAAAGGCATCTGTAACAGTGAGTGACAATATCCACAAGACAGAAGCCAAAACAATTATCAAAGCACCTAAAACTTTGTAAACAAAATTTCTTCCCATTTCAAATCCTCCTTAATGATATGATATCATATTTACAAACAATATAAAACAAATTATTAACTACAAATGACACTTTACAAAGATTAACATTAAAATGTCAACATTAATTTGCCATAATCATATTTGTTTCTTTAACATAATTTACCATAACGTCATGAAAGAGCAATTATTGTCGCAATAGCACCTATAAACAATAATACCCCAAAAACCACAAACAGCACTTTCCATGCTGAAATTGGAGTTTTACCTGCAATCTTTCCATTATCACCATTAATATAGAAATTGTATAATTTGTTTTTGTATTTGTAATGACCAACATAAATGGGCACTAAAACGAACTTATATTTTTTATTTTCAAATTTCGTCTTTACGTTTAAAAACTGTTTTACATCATATGAATAACTTTTTAAGATCACAGCTTCAACACGCTTTTTAATTTGCGTTTTACATTCTTCCCAACATTCTTTCCCATCTTTATCATATGTAGAAGCAACATAACCTCTTAAATATTCCGACTTATATTTAGGAGCATTATTTGTAGGAAAAGGCTCAATTTTTTTTACGTATTTTTCAGGCAGATTGGTAGAAGCTTGCACCAAAATGTCATCAAAATTCACATTTTTTTGTCCTCTGATGTCAAAATACCTTGTGGTCGTTTGGGCAGTACGTCTGCCGTTAACAAATCTATATGAAACAACATTTTTTCCTAAACGACCGTAATATTCGTTTTTGGTTTTAGCATCAAATGTGAATATCGGATTATACACTCCGTGAATATTTTGGGCTTTGGCACCTTTTTTAAATGAATTTGGCGCAAAAACCTTTTTTCTCGCCCAATTTAATGCTATTTTTACCGATTCTTCTTTCCCTATTTTGAAAGGCGCTACACCCTGAGGTTTTAAGCCTGGCAACTGATTTATCTTTATTATATTACTTGTGCCACAAAATGGGCACTCCATCGAAAATTCTTGATTTTCAACGACTTCTTTTGCTCCACAGCTTTTGCATTGATAAACATATGCGTTCTTCCAAACTTGACCCTTGGACAAAAGCTCATCCAAATCCCGCTCCTCTATCGTCCCAAGGCTTTCGACATCAAACAAACTCCCACAATACAGGCACTTCATTTTCTGGTCAACTGCAGAAAATTCACTTTCTCCACCACAATTAGGACATTTGCATACAGAAGTGTCAAGTTTTTCATCACCATACAATAATTCATCTGTGGATTTATTTGTCATTTAAGTTTTCTCCCACATTCTGGGCAAAACTTTGCGTTCGCCCTTACTTCTGTCCCGCAATCTGGGCAAACCGCTTTTAAACTTTTGCCACACTCTGGACAAAATTTAGGATTGCCATGAAGTTCGGCATCACAATGTGGGCATGTTTTTGAAGGTTGTTTGGATTTTTTAGATTGATTTTCAGCCATTTGTTGCATGTTGCTCGCAAAAATATTGCCCATGCCCATGCCCATACCTAAGCCCATTCCTGCTCCCAAAGTTCCTCCAGCAGATCCAGGATTTTTTGCAGCTTCCTTCATAACGGCCAATGTTTCCATTTGAGTGTAAACATCCATGTTGCCTCTAAGCATTCCCAAAGTAGTATTTTTATCAAGCGCTTTTTCAAGTTCCTCAGGCAGTGAAAAGTTTTCAAAAACAAAACTCGTCAACTTTAAGCCAATATTTTTAAAATTTAACCCCATCTTCTGCTCAACAATTTTTGAAAGCTCTTGCAAATTCCCAGCCATATCTAAAACAGGTATTTTACTTTCGCCAATTGCATCAGAAATGCCACTGACCACCATACTTCTTAAATAATCGCTAATTTGATCGGTGTTAAAACTTGCGTTTGTCCCACTCAAATTTTTCATAAAAATGTAAGCATCATCGACTTTGAAAGAATAATTGCCAAAGCCTCTAATTCTAACTGCGCCATAATCCTTATCTCTCACAATAATAGGATTAACAGTCCCCCATTTTTGATTGGTAAATTGTTTTGTGTTTACAAAATAAATATCCGACTTAAAAGGTGTTTCAAAGCCATATTTCCATGACAGCAATTTTGTAAGCACAGGCAAATTGTTGGTGTCCAATTTATAGAAACCTGGCAAAAACACATCTGCGAGTCTCCCTTTGTCAACAAAGATAGCGACTTGCCCCTCTCTAACAGTCAATGCAGAACCTCTGTTGACATGGTCTTTGTTTATTGGATACTTCCAAATAATAAGATTGGTGCTGTTATCTTTCCATTCAATATTTTTTAAAATCCCCATATCTTCTCCTTTATTACAAAAATATGATAGCATATTTATGCTTTTATTCAAACAAAATTGATATGGTTAATTGTATAACAATTTATAAAATTAAAAAAATGCCAACGGCACTTTAATTATCTTGATATCACTTTGTCTTCACATAATGTTTTTAACAATGAAAACCATTTTTCCCAAATTTTGTCATTATGCACGCTTATTTCATAGGCGCTACTAGGACTTTGCGAACTGCTTAATGCAAAATGATTTGACAGCCTGCCGTATAGCCTTCTATATTTATCTGAAAACATATTGTTCTCCACGCTCAATTCATTGATTTCATTTTCATCACAGACATTCGTTAAGGCTTTTATCATCCTATTTTTAAAATCATCATGTGCATTATTGTGCCCACCGTTGCCTTGGCCTGTTTTGTTTGAATTGTATAATTGACGAAACATTGCGCCAGTAAAAACAACTTCCTTATTTGACGCATCAAACTCTTGAAAAATTCCTAAATAAGCCTTTGTCACTTGCGATATTTTGTCAAAAACAGCATTATAACAAAATTTTTCATTTAAACTTTCACTTTTTATCATAATCTCTCCAATATCTATAATTTAAAGCAAAACAACAACAATATTTTAGCACATATATTTCAAAAAATTTTGTCTAATATTTGAGTATTTTTACGGTTTTTGTCCATGAAATAAAAAAGTAGCGTTCGCTACTTTTAAACTTTTATCTAGTCAATGTTTTTTCTTTTTTTATTTTATAAAAAAGCCTTTCTAGTTTCATTTCGTCCTGTTTTGACAATTCTTTTTCATCGTCGGGATCATCCAAGACGATCCCATCAAATATGATCATATCATCAGTGTTGCTTTCTGGGTTTGCTTTTACTTCGTTAATCATTTGTGCCTCCTTATATTTTTAGGTTAACACACAATTTCAAACAAGTCAACACTTTTTCATACTTTTGCTGTCATAGTTTATATTAATTAAACATTTACCAAACACGCCATAAGTTTTATCGTCATTATTCTAAACCGCACAACAAATTTCATAATCAAATTTTTTTGTTTTCATAGCTCAATAAAATTATATTTTTATTGTCTTGCTATCTCGTCTGCATTAGAAACTTTTTCATCAAGCCTTTTCTTAACATTATCCATAAAATCATCATTTGCCAAAAAGTAGTACGGGGCAACACCCTCTCCTCCTATACATTCTGGAGCCTTAGAACGCACAAACATTATTTGATTAAAAATCTTTTCGTTAGAAAAATTTGTAAGTGTTTCAAAACAAAATAATTTTTCATATAGATCTTTTGAAAAAGCACAATGCCTAAGCATATCGTTAATCATGTCATCTTTCTCAACTACGCAATGAATAACATCTTCTGTGTCGGTTCGTAAGTATTCAGGTGACCGTAAAATTCCACAAATACCATTTATTTTTATGCCTTCAACATAGCGACGAATGGCAAGCATAACAACATTTGAGTAACAATTATTATTCCCCTCGTATTCTTTTTCAACAGCGATGTTGAATGGAGTTATTTTACCCGAGACTCCGTCAACCGTTATTTCAAGAGAAGCTCTATTTGTCGCATTGATGGATCTGTTGCCGACTTTCTGAAAAAAAGTATTAATTCTCTTTAAAAACCCTGGTCGCAAGATATTAAAACTTTCCACCAAATTGTTGTTTTGTATGTTTTTCAAAAAACCTTTTCTTTCAAATCTTGAACTGTTTGGATCAAAATACATCCTTATTGAACACAATAAAGCAAACAAAGAACTATTGTCCTTTGTAAAACTTAGAATTTTAGACCTTAACACTCTGTCTTCTTCATCTTTCAAAATTTTTTTTACTTGCGGATAAGATAACAAATCATTGCCCTCTTAAAAAAGTTATAGCACCTTTGTGATCAGTTGTCAATACGTAATTAAAATTTTGTCTAATTGAAATTCACTATGTACTTGTAATTCGTTTTGTTTTTTTATAAAAAAATGGTATTCTTTTAAAAGAAAGGAGGAAAAATCATGGCTAAAAAAGGAAAAGATTACTTCGGACTTGGACGAATTGTCAGCATTATCCTTGCAATAATACCTGTTACCGCTTGGATACTTGGCATTTTAACAAGATTTAAGGAAGGAAAACCAGTGGCAGGATTACTTAGAGTATTCTTTGGTTTCAACATCGTTTGGCTGATTGACCTTATACTCATGATCGTCTCAGGAAGAATTATGAGACTGTTAAATATTTAATCTAAAATTAAATTTTGGTTAAATGATTTTTAAAGCCCCAAAGCAATTGCTTCGCAATGCTTTGGGGTGATTTAAAATAAAACGTTTTAATGAGCACATTTTGATAAACAATATGAAAACTTTAAAAAAAATTTGGAATTGGATTTTAGAAATATTTTTTCCTTCGAATTTAAAATGCATATTTTGTGGTCGAGATATTCCCGACCCTAAAATTTGTTATTGTGATGAATGCGAAGAAAAACTACATTTTGAAAACGACAAACGTTGTAAGCTTTGTGATGATATACTACAAGGCGACAGCATAGTTTGTGACAATTGCAAATCTCATCGAAAAGCTTTTGACAGAGCAATTTCAGTTTATCCTTACATAGACATGGTAAAAAAAGTAATACTAAAATTTAAAGACAGCAATGCAAAATATCTTGCTCCTCATATGGCGCAATTAATGAATGATCGGCTAAAACAGACTGATATTGAATTTGACATAATCATACCTATGCCATTGTCAAAAAAGTCATTTTCCAAACGAAAATTTAATCAAGCACAAATGCTTGCGGAAGAACTATCAAAACTTTGTAATTTGCCGGTTGAAACTAAATGCTTTGAAAAGGTTAAAGAAACAAAGCATCAAAAAGAACTAGGATTTTTTGACAGACAAAAAAACTTGCATCACGCATTTAAAGTAACGGACAAAACTAAAATTTTAAACAAAAGCATTTTACTTGTAGATGATGTAATGACGACTGGTGCAACCGCAAATGAATGTGCAAAGGAGCTTAAAAAATTTGCAAACAACGTTTTTGTCATCACTTTTGCACGCAAACAATCGAGTAGTAAAATAAAAAAATGATTTTTTTTGTCAAAACACTTGACTTAACCCTTTGTTATCGATTATAATCATAATCGACTGTCACGGCCTCATGGTCAATCGGCTAAGACGCCGCCCCTTCACGGCGGAATGAGGGGTTCGACTCCCCTTGAGGCTACCAAAGAATAAAACGAAGCGATTGGCTTCGTTTTTTTTAATAATTGAAAATTTTAACAAACATCTCAAAAACGAGCGAGGCAAGCGGAAAAAATGCTATAAAACAGGAGTTTGGTTAAGTCAAATGACTGTTTTTAGCTTTTTTTCTAAAGCGTGGCAAGAAAAACTTTTTAGTTTTTCGGTGGCGAAGTTTTTCAGATGTTTGGGAGTCGAACCCCTTGTGGTGAGATAGGTCCCCTAAAAAAGCTTGCTTTTTTAGGGTGTGGCTCCCCTTGAGGCTACCAAAGAATAAAACGAAACTATTCGCTTCGTTTTGTTAAATAAGCAAATTTGGTAAGTTAAAAACAAACTAGCCGATCGTTGGTAAAATGTAAAAGTTGACCTATTGATTTAATCATATAAACATGATATAATAACCACGGAGGCAATATGAAAAAATTTTTGTCAACAGTTTGTTTGATTTTAATAATGACTTCTGTATGTTTAATAGGCTGGGGATGTAAAGAAGAAGTAACTGAAACGATAACAGAGCTCGTTAAAGGCTTTCAGGAGGTTTGTTCAGTCACCTACTTAGATTCTCAAAACAACACTACAACATTGAATTCATTTTACAATTTTGATATTGAGGAAACTGTAATCGATTACGAAGAATACAATAAACTAGACTGTCCAGAGATGATTTTTACAACGACAAAAGATATGACGCATGATAAAAGCATGGAATATGAAATTGGCAACTATTATAAATCGATTTCATTTGACAATAACGAATTAGTTTATAAAAAATGGAAGATAACAGCATTATATGCTAATTACATACAAATAAAAATAAATGAAAATGGAAATTTAGAAATTATTGACACACAAAACAAACACACACAATTAAAAACATCTTATTATGAAATTGTTTATTTTAGTAAGTAAAAAAGTTTTGTTTTTTTGTTAAATCATTATGTAAAACGTCAATTTTTGACCTCACGCTCATAAGTTACAATAATTCCAAATCCTAGTGCCTCATTTGGAGAAACTGAAATGACACGCCAACCTTCTTTTGCCAAATTGTTCATCGACTCCTCTGCATTTTTAATTTTGTATTTTTCTACCTTGTACTCAAACATCGCTTTGTCTCATATTAAATTTTATAACTGTTAATTTGTTTTTTTTATAACACATTATAACATAATCATATAAAAAGTATTACAAAAATCAAAATATGTTTTAGAGCTTTTAATTAAAAAATCCGAAAAATTGTTACATTTAAAAAAAATATTGATTATAAAAAAGAGAACGTTTTTTAGTTTAACGTTCTCTTTGTCTTTTAAACAGTTAAAAATGCTAATTTAAAAGGTTTTTATTATTGTTTGTCATCGCGACGCGTATAACCCAAATCTAACATACCTCTTGACAAAATTGGAGATATGATGAGCCACAATGTCGCCAAAAGAATGACAATATATATGATGATGGACCCCACATTTCTGCCTCCGCACATCCAGTTGACAAGATCAAAGTTAAAAATACCTACAAGCCCCCAATTAAGTCCGCCAATCAGTGTTAAGATATAAGCAATATAATTTGCTATTATCATTTCTTTTCCTCCTTAATAATAGCATTCTCAAAAACAGCCATTTTATTCTTAATTTAATTTTTATTATAAAATATTTAAAAAACTGTTATTTTGTTTTTTTAATTTGCAACAATTATGATAAATTAAAAAAAGAGGTGTAATATGAAAACTTTATTGTTCGAAGGAAAGATTTCAAAAGTCGCTATCATTAAGGTTTTAAGTGCTTTTTCAAAAAAAGCATATCACAGCAAATTGTCGCCTGTAATTTTTAAAAAATTTCCTGATCCTAAACTACCTGCTGAAAACTGGGTTCGCGTAAAAAATATACAAACAGGAATTTGTGGATCTGATATGACTTTTTATCGCTGTGCGCAAGGGCCAAGCACTGCTTTTTTGCCAATGCCATGTTCTGAAATAACTTATTTGGGGCATGAAACCGTTGGCGAAGTTGTAGAAATCGGAAAAGACGTAAAAAATTTAAAAGTGGGCGACAAAGTTTGTATGCAAAAATACATGGCAAGTTGCGAACTTAAAGGTTTTAAGCCTAATGAATTTTGCGAAATGTGCAAAAAAGGAAATTATTCAGATTGTGAAAACTACGGTATGCCTAGCAAAGTTCAAGAGCCTGTTGGCGCAGGCATGAGCGACAGTTATATCGCACCAGAAGGGCAACTCATCGAAGTAAACGATTTGACAAATGATGAGGCAGTTTTAGTAGAGCCTTTCGCAGTTTCTCTCCACGCAGTTTTAAAGCATATTCCAAAACCTAACGATAAAGTTTTGGTGATAGGTGCTGGCATGATTGGATTAAACGTGATCCAATTTGCAAAGTTACTGATGCCAGAATGCAAAATTTTTGTTATGGAAAACAATCCAAACAAACACGCATTTGCAAAAAAACTTGGTGCTGATGAAATTCTATCTGGAGATCCTTACAAAGCCGTTGCAAAAGCCACACAAGGCAAACTATATGAAAAAGGAAACAACAGGATGATTTTAGGCGGTTTCGATGTGATATACGATTGTGTTGGCAAAGGCACACTTTTTAACGACACACTAAGATGGTTAAAGGCACAAGGCACACTCGTTAAGGTTGGCTATCAAATGACAAAAACTAAATTTGACGAAACGCCAATCTGGTGGCAAGGGCTAAATATTATAGGCGCTGATTCACATGGGCTAGAAATTATAAATGGCGAGCCTAAGCAAACCTTTGAAATAGTAAAAGAAATGATGCTAAAAAAACAGCTCATTACCGAAGGCTTTATTACTCACCGCTTTGCCCTTGATGACTACAAAAAAGCTTTTAAACTCTTAATTGAAAACCCACGTGACACGATCAAAGTCGTCTTAAAATGTGATTAATCTTTGCTTAAAAAATTGTAAAAAGAATTAAAAATACATTAAAATAGTCAAAGAATTTAAGATATACTTTAAAATAATCAAACCTTATTTCTAATTCGAGTTTTGTAAATTTATTTTCTTTTATTATTACGACTTTAATTTTTTTATAAAATTTTTAACAAAAAAACACCTTAATTTTTAAGGTGTTTTTATTTATTTTCTACCATCGTTTAATTTAGAATTAGCTTCTATCGTCGCCCAATCTTAGAAGCATTCTCTCATTTAGATGAGTTATTATTTTTTTGTTTTCTTCTTTATTAAAGAGTTCAAAAAAATTATAGAAACGAAGATCACAATTAAAGCTAGATTTCCTTTCTCTTGCCATATCCAAGACAGTTTTACCTTTTTTAGTTTTAATTGTTAAAAGTTCAGGATCAACTTCTAACGCTTTGATTAGGGCCTCTACGGCATCGCCTTTTGTCGCCTCATGCAAAAAGGTTTCGCCTTTTTTATTTTGTACTTTCGCAAAATCTTGATCTACATCTAAGGCTGTTATTAGAACGCCTGAAAAGCCTTTCCGTGCCGCCTTATGCAAAAAAGTATTTCCTTCTTTATTTTGTACTTTTGCAAAATTTGTATAATATTTCACTATAAAGCACAAAAAGTTCTGTAATCCTTCTGAAATTGCCAAATCTATCAATGTCGCGCCATCAGAAGTTTTCATTCTTAACAATTCATCATCATTGAAACCTTCTTTATTCAACTCAGAAAAATAGTTGATTAAGTATTTCTCCGCTTCTGCACTGTTTTCTTTAATCGACATCTTAATTTCATCTACAATGTTTTCTTTAATGTTTCTCATGTTTTTTTCTCCTTTGTTAGTCACAATATATCACATCTTTTTACTGTTGTCAATACTCAAAATTATTAATCTTACAACAATCTCACGATTTTTTTATTTAATAATTAATTTTATTAAAAAACACCTTAATTTTTAAGGTGTCTTTTCATTTCCCGCTAACAACAAATTTTAATTTATCTTCTATCTTCGCCCAGCTTTTGAGCTTTTCTTTCATTTAAAAAGATTTTTGCATTTTGAATATTTTCTTTAGCTTCTTTTTGGTTCATTGGTGCAGCAAGTTTGAAAAATTCCGAAAAGTCTGCTTTACAACCTCTTTTAGATGCCGTCTCCCTCGCGAGATCTAGAACAGTTTGTCCTTCTCTCGTTTTAATTGTTAAAAATTCCGGATTTATCTCTAACGCTTTGATTAAAACATCTGAAAGACCATTCACCGCCGCCTTATGCAGAAAATTATAGCCTTTGTAATCTTGCGCTTTAACAAGGTTCGGATCAACTTCTAACGCTTTGATTAGAACTTCTGAAAGACCTTTGTCTGCCGCATCATGCAAAAACGTATAGCCTTTTTTACTTTGCACTCTTGCAAGACTCAGATCAACTTCTAATGCTTTAATTAAAACAGCTGAAAGACCTTTCCATGCCGCATCGTGCAAAAACGTATCGCCATATTCGTTTTGCACTTTAGCAAGGCTCGGATCAACTTCTAACACTTTTATTAAAACGCCTAAAAACCCCTTCTTTGCCGCCTCATGCAAAAAAGTTTCGCCTTCTTCATTTTGCACTTTTGCAAGACTTAGATCAACTTCTAACGCCTTTATTAAGACGCCTGAAAGCCCTTTCTCTGCCGCATAATGCAAAAAGGTGTTCCCACGGTGGTCTTGAATTCTTGCAAGACTTGGATCAACTTCAAACGCTTTGATTAAAACGTCTGAAAGACCTTTCTCTGCCGCAGCATGCAAAAAAGTGTAGCCATATTTGTCTTGTAATTTTGCAAGACTTGGATCAACTTCTAACGCTTTGATTAAAACGTCTGAAAGACCTTCCCACGCCGCCTTATTCAAAAAGGTTTCACCTTTTTTGTTTTGCACTTTTGCAAGACTTGGATCAACTTCTAACGCTTTGATCAAAACGTAATAAAGACCTCGCCTAACTGCAGCATGCAAAAACGTATCGCCAGTATAATCTTGTATTTTTGCAAGACTTGGATCAACTTCTAACGCTTTGATTAAAACGTCTGAAAGACCTTTCCATGCCGCCTCATGCAAAAAGGTTTCACCTTTTTTATTTTGCACTTTTGCAAGACTTGGATCAACTTCTAACGCTTTGATTAAAACGTCTGAAAAGCCTTCCTCTGCCGCCCTGTGTAAACTGTTTTGCGCAAGATTTGGATATTTTTCTACTAGTAAACACAAGAATTTCCTCATTTTTTTAAAAATAGCCAGGTCTATCAATGTTTCGCCATCAGAAGATTTCATTTTCAACAATTCTTCATCTTTGCTACTTTTTTCGTCCAACTCTGAAAAATAATTAATTAAGTATTCCTCTGCTTCTACATCATTTATTTCAATTAACTCTTTAATTTCATCTATAATGTTTTCCACGTTTTTTTCTCCCTTGTTATACACAATATATCACACCTTTTTACTGTTGTCAATACTCAAAATTATTTTCTTAAAATTAAATTGGCACAGTTACATTAAAAGAATTATTGTATTCACACTGCGATTTATTTTCAATTGACAAATGCTTTTTTGTATAAAAAAATAAATTGCCAGCAATATTACAGAAAACCAATATTCCAAAATCTTATGACAATTTATTTTGTTTTTATTCCTTAGTAATGATTTTTCAAATTTAAAAACTTTTTTGTTAATTTAATTTTACATTTTTCTCATTGTTTTTGCTGATTAATTCAAATTCAATTGCAAGGACCCCCATTTTTTGTTTTTCTTTCGTGTAATATTTTTCCATATCTTTAGGATCCGCCGTTTCATTTGGTGCATAACCTAGCACGGTCTTATCTTTGTAAAAACGATAAAGTTCATCAAATGAAGAAAATTTGTTTAATTTAGTTATTTTGACTTTTATTTTGTTGTTTTCATTTGTCCTTTCTTTAAAAACTATTTTGTCGCCAACATTTAACTCTTTTCTTTTGTTATCAAAAAGCCGCATTTCAACTTTTTTTAATCCAGATGCTATTTTTTCAAACGGTTCAGAATGCAATGCCATTTGCACTGTTTTTGGCAACGGTTTTGAATTAATGGATTTTCTAAAAACAAAATACCTTTGCCAAGCAAATTCAGTTACGAAATTTAAAAGCATCATAAGTGCTGTCACCAAAGTTCCATGCCAACCTATATTTTCAAGTTCATTCCCACCAAAAACTGATATAGGAATGAATGCAACGTAATACAAAAGCGTCCATGCCATTGCTATATAAACGTTGTTGGCAGATTGAAAAGTAAACTTGCGATTAAAAGTAAAATTCCAAATGACCGACAAAATTATTGAAATCAAATAACTTGGCCACCAAAGCCAATTTATAGCATGATACAAAATTTCAAATGAAGCAATTTGAATAACTCCAGCAGAAATTGAAAAGCCAACAAATTTTAAAATGCGAAAAATTTCTGCCTTATCTATTTTTTTCTTTTTCTCGCTTTCTTTTTCTTGCGACTGCGCTACAATATCTTTTTTCATGGATTTATTATATCATAACACTTCCGATAGAAAAAACATTTTTTATGAATTTGCAAACTTTGTGCCTTTTGCAACCTTAATTATGTATGTTTGTGTTTCACTGTCTGGCGTCCATGTAACTCTAATTTCTAAAGAAGAAACATCTTCGCTTACTAATGGCTTCAAAACAAAATAATTTTGAGTTTGATCGTAAACTTTACTCATAAAACTTCCTGAAGTGTATTGCATTCCTTCAAAATCAAGTTTGGCCTTAGAGTAATCTGTTATTTCATCAGGTGCGTAAATTTTAACTCCTATTCTATTACCAGACTTTATACCCAACTCTTCATCACCGATATAGTAGGCAACAACTTCGCCTTGCCCACCAAATGTCGCCGTGTGAGTTTGTTTGTCATAAACAAAACTCAAATCTCCACCTGTCAAAGCCGAATCGCGCACAACATCGCCATAACTTAATTGCTTGCCACATCCGTAAAATGACGAAATCACAAACATTAATAAAATTGTGATAATTAACACTTTCCTTTTCATTTTGCCCCCTAAATTTAGTTTGGCTAACTGAAAAAAAATAATTCTTTTGTGACCAACTCTGCGCGCAAAAGCCACGAAAAGTGGCTCGTGCCCTGCTTCTTGCAGGGCACAAAAGCTCGTGCGATGCACGAGCTTTATTTGCGCGCAATAAAAAATATTTAATATAGTGCTGAATTTAAAATTTACAATTTTATAGTTTTATTTTCATCATCATTTAATTTTAACTGTGCCTTCAAAACATCCGAGCGTTTGACTTTGTATCTCGAAAACAGCAAAATTGCAAAGGCAAGAGCTATCGCGCAACCACAAAAAACAATTGTGCCAAGTCCATTTTGCACACTTATCGCTTGAATAGGTTCGGACGGATCAAACTTTATTGCATCTAACAAAATCCCAATAAAAAGCATCGAAATTGAATTTGAAAGATTGTAGGTAAAGGAATAATATCCAAGGTATGCCCCTGACTTATTAACACCTGAGCTATATTGCTCCAACGTTACCACATCAGCATACATTGAAATCGGTAAAGAATACATTGCTCCCAATCCAAAACCACAGACGATTATGCAACACAAAACAAATATAAAAAGTGTTTCAAGAGGAATATATTGCCTAAATAAAAAGGAAATTAAAGTCAACCCAATACCTAGTAAAAGTAAAGATAAGGCAGAAATCAATGCACCTTTTTTATCAATCCTCTTCGCAAGCCCCACCCAAACGGGTTGTGACAAAATTGCGCCCGCAAACAGTGCTATTAACAAAATAGAGATTTTCGCAGTCGAAAAATGGTAACAATATGTGAATAGGTGCATTCCTACTGACGTCAAAAATGATGACGCGATCTGTGCTACCGAGTATCCCAAAATCAAACACGCAAAGCTGTTCTTTTTAAAAATGTCAATATATCCAACAATTAGATTTTTTAAAGCGTGCTTTTCTTTTTGTGGCGGATGGCCATACTTTACAAAATTTCTTACTCGTTTTAAATTACCAAAAACCGCTATTAATCCAAACAATATTACAAGTCCGCCATTCAAAAGTGCAATGGTGATGAATCCCCCTTGGCTAGCATCTGCTGCGTCAATACCCAATGTCAACGATGGCATCAACCAAAACATTAAAAAACTTGGCGCAATCATACCAATCACATTAAAAAATGTTTTATATGATTGAATTTTGCTTTGTTCGTTGTAATCAGGTGCTATGTCAAGAGCAAGCGCCGAAAACGGTGTTGACCAAAATGTGTTTGCGGTTTCTAAAAGTAGCAAAAATGTCAAAAGCCACACAAACATTCCAAACTGACTAGTTTTAGGCATGCTCCAAAGTGCCAAATTACAAAGTGCAATTGCAAAAACTGCAAAAATCATGTATTTTAATCTTTTGCCGAAAAAGCCGGGCTTAGTCCTGTCTGAAATATAGCCAACAAGTGGGTCGCTAACTCCGTCCCACAAAGAAGCAATGCCTATCGCGAGCCCAACAAGAGTTCCAGAAAGCCCCATGATCGATGTGCAAAAAAACATCAAAAAAGAGCCTATGGTCTGGGACAGCGAGTTGTAACCTAATCCGCCCATACCATAAAATAATTTGTTTCTAAAAGGTAAAAAATTGTCCTTCTTTTTCACAAGTTATCTATATGCACTGTCGTGAAAAAAAAGGACAAACTGTTTGATTAATTCATTAATTTTCTTCTTTATTTAACTCTTTAGTTTCATTTTTAAATTGCTCTTTTAATTCCTTACGAGAAAGTTTAGGCTTGTCAGACCTCTTAGCTCGCAAAATTCGTTGCGCTATCTCAAATCTACTTTCTTTATAAAAGAACAATTCTTTGCATTTTCTTTCAATAGCGCTAAGCACTTCGTTTGCTTCTTTTTCAAATCGTTGATCTTCTGGAAGCGACAATGTTACCCCCAATCTCTTCTCTTTTCTTCCTGACTGCATATCTTTGTAGGTGATTTTTTCAAAAGCAAAACTGCCTTTTAACCCCATGCCACTTATAATCTTGTAAACATCGGATTTAATTTTTATTTCATAGATTGGAACGGTTTGTTTTACAACTTCTACAAGGTCAATGGTAAAGATGTTTGAAAAAGCATTGTTTATTGCAGAGGCAATTTGAATAGGATAGTCTTTTGGTGTTTCTCTTGCACTGCACTCTGCATTGTAAAATTTCCTGTTTGGTTTTCTAAATTCTGTTGGCAAGTATGAGATCTTTTTTACCTTAAAATAGCACTTGCCTTCTCTAAATTCCTTACTCAACACTATTCCTGCATTGGAAAGCAAATTCGTTGGTGTGTCATAAATGACTTCGACCGATTTTAAACGCTTTTCGAAGTAAATCCTGTAATAAGTCAACTCATCGTCGAGTTTGTGAATGACATTTTGAATGTTGTCTCTTAACATGTCGTAATGATATTTGATTATACCATTCTCTGTCGTTTCCATACTTTCTCCTAATGGGATAACCCCTTGTTAAAAGTTTAACACGTTTTTTATGAAAAATGCAAATGTTTAAAACGAGAAACTGTTGACAATAATTTTAAAAGGAGGAATTTTTATGGAGTTTTGTAACAGTAAAACAAGAGAAAACTTAGCGAGAGCCTTTGCTGCCGAATGTCAAGATGGTGCAAGATATCAATTTATCGCAAAAGATGCGAAGAAAAATCAAATGAATTATATTTCAACTATATTAAAGATGCTCGCGAAAAACGAGATGGCGCATGCAAAGATGTTTTACCAGCACATGATTGACAACTTGCCAAAATCATCAAATGGAAATGTAAACATCGAGGCAGGCTTTCCATTCAAACAATCCGAAATTTGCTCGTCACTTGCAGCAGCCTCACAAATAGAAGAAGCAGAAGGAGAAAACATCTATCCTGCCTTTGCAAAAATTGCAAAAGACGAAGGCTTTTTAGAAATAGAAAAAACTTTTTTAAAAGTTGCCCAAGTAGAAAAAGTGCATGCAGAAAAATTGGGATATTTGGCTCAGTTATACAAGAAAAATGCACTTTACAAATCCCAAACTGCAAAGCAATACGAATGTTCAAATTGTGGACACCAAGAAACCAAGAAGGAAGCATGGAAAATTTGCCCACTATGTCAATACCCACAAGGTTATGTGATAATTGATTTCCCAAAAAATTAAAAAAAACCGCAAATTGCGGTTTTTTTTTAATTGAAGATAGCTTTAAAACTGTTTCCGAATTTGAATGATGGAACTTTTGCGGCAGCAATTTTAACCTTTTGTTTTGTCATAGGATTGATTCCTGTGCGTGCAGGTTTCTTTTTAATTTCATAAGTGCCGAAACCAGCGATTGCAATTTTGTCACCCTTTTTAAGTGCATCAACAACTGTTGCAACCATGGCTTCAAAAGCAATTCCTGCATCCTTTTGAGTGAAATTTGCTTTTTCAGCAAAAGCTTTGATAAATTCAGATTTGTTCATAAATTTTCTCCCTTTTTAAAATTTTGCATCTCTGTGCTAGTAAAATACTAGCATAAATCGACATTTTAACAAAACGATTTTAATGCATTTTACAAGAAAACAGACAGATTTTGCTCTTATCTAGCAAAAACCTTTTCTATCTCGTTCCAATAATATTGACATATTGAAGAGGTTTTAATCCAAATTAATTGCGATTCTGTTGCAAGCTCTGCATCTTTTAAAATGATTTCGGCGACTCCCTCCACATCGTTCAAGCTGGCGACTCCTCTTACACGGCTATCAGAAGAATGTGCCCTGTTGTCTCCAAGATAGAACACCGAATTCTCAGGAACTTTATAATACCAAGTGTCTCCTATTCTCACAACATTTTCATCTTTTTCTTTTAAGAAAGTTTGATAAAACATTTGTTCGTATTCTATTTTAACAGCTTCTAAGTTGTTTAAATGCCATTCAGTGTGTGATGCCATCGTTGACCACTCTTCATAGCTTTTAATGTAATTTTCATCAAGCCTAGTCGGTGCCAATTCACCCGCTCTTTGAACATAAACATGATAGAAACCGTCCTCACCTTCTCCGGTGGCTTTTTTAATAGTGACGAGATCTCCTTCCAAAGCTATTGCACGTTTAATTAATGAAATATGGCTTAGCTCGCCTTTTTCGTTAAATTGAGTCGCTGAGATGGTTATTATATCAAACTGTTCAGGCAAATCATTGTTGTTTACATAAACCCAATCATAACAATCATCTGAGTCGATAGCACTAGCATTCAAGGTGTTTTGCATGCTTATCCCGTCGACACTTGAAAGTGTATGCGTTGAAATAAAGTAAAAATACCAAATCATATATGAAGCAAAAATCAAAAAGTAAAACAAAAAAATCCAGAAAAGCACTTTTGGATACTTTCTTACGCTTCTCTCTATGAATTCCTCTCCTTTGATATCTTTTCTAGACTTCGTGCCGAACATCTCTCTCCTTTTTTGAAAATCTGCAACCACAGTAATTTTGTCTGTAAAGACCAAACTGTTTTGAAAGTTGAATGCTTTTTAAATAGCCATCTTTCTTTTTAAAGTTTTCAGCTAAAAATTCAATTCTTTCTTTTTTTGAAACTTCCATTCCCACACTGTTTATTAATAAAGTGTTTTTGTAAGGGCTCACCGAAAGAGTTGTTGCAAATAAGTCAAATCCAAGCTTTTTCGCCACTCGTGCCGTTTCACCCAAACGAATTTGAAAGCAAATTTTACAACGATAGCCTCCTTCCCTCTCGTCTTCAAGTCCTTTTGCAAGGTTTAAGAAGCTTTCTTCGTCATAATCGCCTTCAATGACGTTGACTCCCTTGAGTTTAGCATATCTTTTTTGTTCAGCCAAACGTTTTTGATATTCTTCAAATGGAAAAATATTTGGATTAAAGTAGAAAATTGTCAAATCGTATTTGCCTATAAGCTGTTCAATAACATGCGTGGAACATGGCCCACAACAAGAATGTAACAAAAGTTTTTTCATTTTAACAACCTCACAAACCCCACCAAATCTGCTAAAGCTAAATTTTCTTTTTTCAGTTTTTCATAACTAGGTTCAAACTTTTCTAATGTAGTAACAAAACTGTAAAGTTTGTTGCCAAACTGAAAAAACAGTTGCGCAAAGAAACTGTCTTTGCCAATTATATATAATGATGCCGTTTTTTCTCCAATCTTTATGTTAAACTTTTTCTTCAATTCAAGGTTTGGTGTAATGCTTTTATAATCTTTGATCATCTTGTCATAAACAAACAACTCCTCCTTTGCTAAAAAGACAGAGATGATTGTTTTGTTTGGTGAAAGTAAATTAAAAACAAATTGCAAATTTTGATCATTTGAAAGATCATATTTTTCTTGCAACTTTATGTAACCTTTTGGAATTTTAAATGAAACACTTGACATGACTAAGATTTTAACAAATTACAAAAAAAAAGTCAATGCTCTTATAAATATTCAACGGCATACATCATAACATCATTCACTGATCTTTCGGTAAGAGAATAAAGCAAAATTTTTCCATCTCGCCTGTAACTAACTAGCCCTTGATCTTTTAAGATTTTAAGCTGGTGGGAAACTGTGGTTTGATTGACTCCTAGCAATGTGGAAATATCCCCAACACACATGTCACAAATAGAAAGACAGGAAATGATTTTTAGCCGAGTAAAATCAGAAAAGTTTTGAAAATAATCTGCAAGTCGCGAAACCTCAGCATCGCTTGGCAAAAAGCTCAATATATCGCTCTTACGTCGCTCCGAGAGCATCAGATATTTTTCTTCCATAATTCCTCCTAGTGTGGCAATTTTGTTAGATTAATCATATATAATGTCGTAACGCTCCTCCTGAAGCGAAATAATCAGGACATATTCAATAGTAACTTACAAAAGAAAAATTGCAAAAAATTATTTTGACTATTTTTGCTTTTTTAAATTAAAAAATGTTGAAAGGAGGAGCCAATGAATTCTCAAGACATCTTGCTAATTTTGCTGTTGTCAATATTCGCAAATGCAACTGACACAAATCTTAACACCAACACAAACTTTTTGTTGCTACTTTTGCTAGCCTTGTCAAACAACAATAATTCTTGTGGCTGTGCAAACACATGCCCTGGTCAATGCTCTGGACGACTTTTTTAACATAAAATAAAAAATGAGTGTTTAATATCTTAAAATGATTTAAATATGAAAAATAAAAATAAATAATTTATTAAGTTTTAAGCAAGGTTTAATTAATCATTTTTAATTTTTTACCTTGCTTTTTTTACAAAAAAAATTTTTTATTTTTTTTAAAAAAAATGTAAAAACGTTTGGTATTAAAAAATTTTTATGCTAATATTGTCATGTAAAAAGATTTGAATATAAATTTCTTTTTTACAAATATTAAATTAAAAACAAAAGAGTGCATAACTATTTGTGCACAATACGGAGGTTTTTATGTTTAAATTTATTTCTTTGCTTGGTGGTTGGAACAATACGACATGGCCAGAAAATTACACATGGTTAACAAACTTGTTTAATGTGCTTTATCCTTTGCTTTACGCAATAATGGCTGTTGCAGCAGCGGCTGGTGCTGTTTATGCTGTTGTTTTAGGAATAAATCTCGCACGCGCAGAAGATCAATCAAAACGTGATGAAGCAAAAAAGCGTTTGATTACAACTATAATAGCTGTTGCAGTAACAATTTTGTTAGTAGTATTCTTTAACGAATTGCTTCCTATTATTATAGATGCCTTTGTAAGCTCTTCGGGTGAGAATCAAGTAATAACGAATCCTGTATCTTAAATTTTAAAAAAAGACCAATTTTGGTCTTTTTTTAAATAATCAAATTTAAAATTTATTAATCAAATTTTAATTAAAAAAAACTGCACAAAATTGCAGTTTTTTTATGCTTATAAAAATTAAATGATTTTTTAAAACAAAATAGCATTTTCTCTAAATTCAAAAATTTTTTAATGATTAAATTCTTAAATCTTGTTGATTAAAAAATTTGCAAATTTTTTATTTCATTTTCTATCTTTATGAGTTTTTGTAAATTGTTTTCTAATTTTTCTTTTTCAGAATTTATTAGTTTTTCAGGTGCTTTTGCGACAAAGCCCTCGTTGGAAAGCATTTTTTTAGAACGTTCTATTTCAAACTTCAATCTTGCGATCTCTTTTTCCATGAGTTCTTTTTCTTTTTGAGAGTCAACAAGTTGCCCCATTGGAAGCATAATCTCTACATCTCCGCTTATAATCTTTGAGCACTTTTCTTTTGGTTCACTTTCCACAATCTTACAAACATCACCATGAGCAAGTTTTGCAATTTCACTTAAGTTTTCTTCAATTGTCTTGTCTTTTTTGTTTACGCGCAAGAAAATTGAAACGTTTTTATTGTCAGGAACGTTGAATTCCGCCCTAGCATTTCTTATCAATCTAACAATCTCAATTGTTCTAGCAAAATTGTTTCTTAATCTTTTCGACTGAACGTTTTTTGGAAATTCTGCAAGCATGATCGTTTTTTGACTGCCTGGCAATTCTTGGTAAATATATTCAGTAACGAAAGGAATAAAAGGATGAAACAATTTGAGTAAAGCATCCAAAACATAAAGCAAAACATTTTGCGTTTTTGTTTTATTTTCTAAATCATCACCATACAAATCGACTTTACTAAGTTCAATATACCAATCACAAAACTTGTTTACAGTAAATTCGATTAAATTGCTTGTCGCAACACCAAAAGCATACTTATCAATATTTTTATTTACTGATTTGATCAGTTTGTCAAGTTCCAACAATATCCATTTGTCTTTTTCTCTCAAATCAAGAGTTTCGATTGAACAAATTTTTACATCTTTTAGATTTTGAACAACAAATTTGCTAGCATTGTAAAGCTTATTGATGAATATCTTTGCTTCTTTCGCTTTTTCTTCCCCATATTTGACATCTGTCCCTGTGCTCATGCCATTGACAAGGCTCAATCTTAACGCATCGGCGCCGTATTTATTTATCATGTCTATTGGGTCAATTCCATTGCCCAAATGTTTAGACATCTTAACCCCATGAATATCTCTGACAAGTCCATGTATAACAACATCTTTAAATGGCACATCGCCCATAAATTTAAGCCCCGAAAAGACCATCTTAGAAACCCAAAATGTTATTATATCATATCCCGTTACGAGCGCTGATGTTGGATAATAGTATTTCAAATCATCAGTTTTTTCAGGGTAGCCAAGAGTGGAAAAAGGCCAAAGTGCAGAAGAAAACCATGTGTCAAGCACACCTTCGTCTTGTTCGAGATGTTTTTCCCCACACACAGGGCAAGTTTGAGGATCAGTTTCCGTTGCAAAAGTATGTCCGTTCAAGCATGTAAACACTGGTATTCTATGCCCTAACCAGATTTGACGTGAAATGCACCAATCTTGTATGTTTTCAAGCCAATTTAAATATGTCTTTTCATAACGTTTAGGATGAAAATTTAACCTACCTTTTTTTACAACATCGATCGCCGGTTTAACTAGATCCTTCATCTTTACAAACCATTGAGTTGAAATTCTTGGTTCAGTAAACGAGCCACATCTTTCACAAGTCCCAACTTGGTTTTTGTATTTTTCTTTTTTAACCAAGTAACCGCCATCAGCCAAAGCTTTTTCAATAGCGCCCCTTGCTTCAATTCTGTCGAGTCCTGCAAACGCACCAGCGCTTTCTGTAAGTTTGCCGTCATCGTCAATGCAATTGACAACTTCGAGATTATGCCTCAATCCTATTTCATAATCATTTGGATCGTGCGCTGGAGTAATTTTAACCGCTCCCGTTCCAAACTTCATATCGCAATAATCATCTGCAATGAGTTTAATTTTTTTGTTTACAAGTGGCAAAATCAAATCCTTACCAATTTTATCAGCAAAACGCCTGTCGTTTGGGTTTACTGCAACTGCCGTGTCTCCAAAAATCGTCTCTGGTCTTGTTGTAGCAACAACCACGCTTCCATTTCCATCAGCAAATGGGTATTTTATGTACCACAAAAACGTTGATTGATCAATATGCACATTTTCATTATCAGAAATTGTCGTTTTGCAACTTGGGCAATAATTTACCACCCTTTTCCCTTTATAAATGAGCCCCTCATTGTAATATTGACAAAACACATGCCTGACCGCTCTATTAAGATTTTCATCCATTGTAAAAGCTTGTCTCGACCAATCACATGAAATTCCAAGTTTTTTTAACTGATCACATATGACATTCGCATATTTGTCATACCATTGCCAACCTAATTTTAAAAACTCCTCTCTTCCAACTGTTTCCTTATCCAGCCCTTTGCTTTTTAAATCTTTCACCAAAACTTGCTCAGTTGCTATTGCAGCATGATCAGTGCCTGGCACCCAAAGGGTGTTAAAACCCTGCATTCTTTTTGTTCTAATCAAAATGTCTTGCATAGTGTTGTCGAGTGCGTGCCCAATATGTGCTTTGCCGGTTACATTTGGTGGTGGCATAACAATACTGTAATGTTCCCTTCCATCTGGCTTTGTTGTGAAGTAATTATTATTAAGCCATTTTTGATAAATCTGTGTCTCGAACAATTCAGGTGAATAACTTTTCTCCATAGCGACTCCTTAAACGAACTAATTATATCATACACCCAACAAAAAAATCAAACACTTAAACAAATTGATATTATGTTTTAAATAATAATTTAATTAACAAAACCAACAGAAACTTTTACACTTTATCTAATTTTTACATCTGTAACATTTTTATCCACGCACGCCTCTTGGTTCGGTCGTAGCCACAAAACGTGGGTTCGGTCAAATGACTATTTGACAGGAGCCGACAGGCTCCAATCACACCGCGACGGCTTTGGCGGAGACGGTGGGATGCGCTCTTGAC
>CASFYE010000051.1 GCA_949298925.1 uncultured Bacillota bacterium | reverse complement strand
TAATTATTTGATAAAATAATAAAAAAATAATATAATTAAGTAAAAAAATTAATTATTTTTTTTCTTTAAATTGTTTTCACGTATTCTCCATTCTATTAGTGCACCTATTGTAATAGCAATTAAACATATACCCATTATAATAGCAAAAATGATTAAAACATTAGATGAAAAATTAGTCATCTTAAAAAATTCTGGCATTACTAAACAAGCCACAAGTAAGCACACAAAAGAAAGTGTTGCGGTCAGCGCTTTTAATTTTGTAATAGGAATGCACAACCATACAAGATTTAAAAAGCCAGAAAAAGTAAGTGTCAAAGTAGTCAAAGTGTCAAATTCAGAAGCAGAAAGTAAATCAAATCGAGTTGAACCAACAACGATTACAGAAGCAACAGCAAACAAAATAATTCCCGCTCTTGGCAATGATTTTTTTAAGACTTGTGGTATAAAGTTTCCTTGTATAAGAGCAGTGTTAGGCTGAAAAGTCAAAGCAAAAGATGGCAATCCGATTACAAAAAGTTCAAGCAAAAAAAGTTGTTTCGTTTGATATGGGAAAGGAACGACAAACAAGATGGTCGCAAGGCACATAACTATGGCAAAAATAGTTTTCATTAAAAACAAAGAAGATGCATTTTGAACGTTGTTGACAACCTGCCTACCCTCTTTAACTACGCTAGGTAAAGATGTAAAATTCGAATTCATTAAAACTAAATGGGAAATGTTTCTGGCAACCTCACTGCCATCAGCCATAGCTATTGAACAATCTGCCTCTTTAAGTGCAAGTGTGTCATTCACTCCGTCGCCAGTCATGGCAACAACCTTCCCTTTCTTTTTTAACGTTTTTACAATAACATACTTCTGCTCTGGCGACACCCTGCCAAAGACAGAAAATTTGTCTGCAATTTTTTCAACTTCATCAAGCGACATTCCTTCAAGCGAAACGAACTTGTCGCTTCCTGCAACTCCAACTCTGTTTGCAATCTTTGAAACAGTTAAAGGGTCATCTCCTGATATTACTTTAATTTCAACATCATTTTCTTTAAACCATTTTATTGTTTCAACAGCATCATCGCGAATGTGATCTTCCAAAACAAAAAGCGCAAGGGTTTTGCCAGAGATTGCACCTGTTTTTTCATCGTATGGTTGATTTACCTCTGTGAGTGCAATAACTCTAAAACCTTTTTCCAGTTTTTCTTGTAATGTCAATTTTTGCTTTTGGTTCAATTTCGCTTTTACAAACGTTGGCGCACCAAGATAGTACGTTTTACCGTTTTTAAACGTAGTTGCAGAAAATTTCCTCGAAGATGAAAACTCAACGACTTCTTCAACTTCCATGTCATTTGCTATGCCGAACTTTTTTACCATGGCCACACCAGTAGCATTATTTGAGGCTTGTGCTCTTAAAACATTTGAAACGACTTGTTTAATTTTTTCTTGATCTGATGAAATCTCCACCACCTCAACAACATTCATGGTGCCATCTGTGATTGTCCCCGTCTTATCGAGGCACAAAACATTGCTCCTTGCGAGCATTTCAATAGAATATAAATCTTTAACCAAAGTTTTTTTACGAGCAAGTTTGACAACGCCGACTGACAAACTGATTGTAATGAGCAAAAACATACCCGCTGGTATCATACCAGTAAGGGCTCCAGCTGTGTTAGTAACCGTTTCAACAATGTCATTGTTTAAAAAGAAAAGCTCTTTTAGAATGGTTAGTATGCCAAGAGGAATAAGCAAAATTCCTATATATTTAATAAGCGAATTAATGTCTTTAAACAAATTGGAAACGGGTGCTTTAAATTTCTTAGCACGCGCTGCTATCGTTTGGATATAGTTGTCTTTCCCAACCCTATCGACTCTCGCATAGCATTTGCCAGAAACCAAAAAGCTTCCAGCAAGAAGAGAATCCCCTTCGACCTTTTTTATTGGATTTGATTCACCAGTAAGCAAACTTTCGTTTACTTCCACATTGCCATCTAAAACAACACAATCTGAAGGGACTTGATCGCCATTTGCCAGTATTATCACATCATCAAGCAAAATATCTTCAGCTTTAATCTCAATTTCTTCGCCGTTTCGAACCGCTTTGGTCTTTGGCATGGCGACAAGTGACAGTTTTTCAACGGTAACTTTTGCCCTTATCTCTTGAATAATTGCAACGGAGGTGTTACAAAAAATCACCACTAAAAAAAGCAAATCGGCATATGCCCCCACCAAAATCAGTGCAACGGCAATAAAAAGCCAAATTAAATTAAAATAAGTGCAAGTGTTTTTTACAAATATAGAAAAATATGAGCGTGTCGATTTTACTTTGGAAGTGTTAGTCAATTTATGTTGTAATCTTTCAGCCACTTGTTGATCATTTAGCCCATTTTCTTTTTGCGATGGATAGCGTAACAATTCAAAATCTATGTTTTTCTTTTTCACTCTTTTAGAATACATGTTTATTAATAAATTGTCAAATAAAATGTTAATTTTCTTGACAAAATTATTATAATAAGTTACGATAGAATTATGAATATAAACATCAAACCAAGTCAAAATGTTAAAGAGCTGGCGAAACTCGTTGGCTCAGATTTTTATATAGTTGGTGGCTACATTAGAAACAAACTTTTAGGTCTAAAATGTGAAGAAGAAGATTTGTGTAGCCCATTGACCATTGAGGAATTAGAAAAAAAATTAACGCAAAGTAATTTTTCTCTAAAATACAAAAACAAAAGCTTTGGCACTTGCAAAATT
>CASFYE010000050.1 GCA_949298925.1 uncultured Bacillota bacterium | reverse complement strand
TTAATAAAAATTTAATTATAAAAATATAAAAATTGTTTGTTTATTTTAAAGCTTTATTATATTGTTATTAACAAAAAATTTCGGCAAGCAAATTTTCTATTTTAATGTGTGAAGAAGTCAATTCAGTAAATTCTTAATTTTTTGTGATAGACAGGATAACACCTTCTTTAATGCCACTTGGTGTTATATAGTTTTCAACTAAGATTTGAGTTGGATTAATGTCAAACTTTTTTGCAATGGCGCTTAGTGTGTCACCTTTTTTTACGATGTAAAACGGTAAATAATTTTTTTGCATTTTTCACCTCTTTTTTTCTTTATTGTATTATTTTAAATTTTAATTAATACATTTAATTTGGAGGAAAAATGAAATCTCTCGTAAAAACTGTCGTTTTGATAACAGGCTTTTCTGTTTTAATTAGAATATTTGGCTTTTTGTTTAGAATTTATCTTTCGCGGACGTTGGGAGCAGAAGCACTGGGGATATATCAAGTTGCATTTTCTGTTTTTATGGTTCTCATGACAATAATAAGTAGTGGGCTACCTTTCATTATTTCAAGAATGTGCGCCTCTTTTAGAATAAATGGTGATAAGAAAAAACAGGGCAAGCTTGTCAGTTCTGCTTTGATTTTAGGTTTGGTGGAAAGCCTTGTGATCTGCGGAGTTGTGGTATTATGTCGTAATCTTTTCCAAGGTTTGTTTACTGATGAAGCTTGTGTGTGGATTTTGCTCGCCTTACTTCCTGCATTAGTGTTTTCCTCTGTTTACAGCGTTTTTCGTGGAGCGCTATGGGGACAAGATAACTATTTTGCACTTTGTGTTAGTGAATTTTTTGAACAAATAGTTCGAATTTTAATATGTGTGTTGATTCTTGTTCCTACTGCGTCAAGTTTGACTAAGGCGGTTGGCGTTGCATGGTCACTGACAATCGCTTGTGCGTTTTCTGCAATATTTGTTGTTTTGTTATACTTTATTTATGGCGGTTCGCTGTCAAAACCTGGCAAAGAGTATAAAGAACTGTTAAAACGTTCAACTCCTATTACAGGAGTTAGAGTTGCAGGAAGTTTGGCACAGCCTCTGATAGCTTTGATATTGCCATTACGACTTATTGGAATTGGTTATACTTCATCGCAAGCTATGACACTCTATGGTGTTGCCGTTGGGATGACGATGCCTCTTCTTTTCGTGCCGACTATGCTGATTGGCTCTCTTTCTACGGCACTTGTCCCAGACATTTCTATGGCACTAGTAAAGGAAGACAAAAACCACATAGAAACGAGGATAAGAAGCTCAATAATTTTTACACTTTTTGTTTCGGCATTTGTAGTTCCTCTTTTTGTTGGTACTGGTGAATATATAGGTGAATTTTTGTTTGACAATGCTTTAAGCGGTGTGGTTTTGGCTGGAAGTGCTTGGATAATGTTGCCTATGGGGCTAACTAATATTACCTCATCTTTGCTAAACTCGTTAGGGTATGAAATTCGATCTTGTGTGAATTATTTTATAGGCGCATTTATTATGTTTATATTAATATGGTTTTTGCCGTCGTTATGTGGTATCAATGCGTTGTTTTGGGGAATGGGCGTGTGCATGTGTGTTACCAGCAGTTTAAATTTCTTGATGTTAAAACGAAAGACGGGAGTTAAACTCAAAGTCTTTAAACCTATTTGCCTGCTGATTTTGATTACAGTGCCTTGTTCTGCGATAGTCTCATTTGTCGCTACCTTATGTGCTATCGTTATGCCGACGTTTTTTTCCATTCTACTATCTTGCTTGGTTGGTGCTGTTTTCTATGTTTTATTGTGCATGGTGTTTAACGTTGTTGATGTAAAGGGTTACTTTAATCAGCTTACCAGCAAATTTAGAATTCATAAAAAAGTAAAAAAATCGACATAAACAATTTAATAAAAAATATTTTTTGTTTTAAAAACTGTTATATAGCTCATACTAGCGATATGTTAACGATAATATTACGTTCTATAATTATTTATATAGTGGTGCTCTTTTTATTTAGAATTATGGGCAAGCGTCAACTTGGGCAAATGCAACCGTTTGAACTTGTCTTAACTTTGATAATTGCAGATTTGGCGACCATACCAATGGCAGAAATTGGTGTGCCAGTCCTCCATGGGATAGTTCCTTTGCTTACCCTTGTGATATTGCATTTTGTTTTAACCTTATTGTGCCGGATTAGTGCAAGGTTTTCCATGGTGGTAAGTGGAAAGCCAGTCATAATAATCAATCCAAAGGGAATTGATTACAAGGCTTTAAAAAAACTAAATATTACAATAGATGACGTTTTAGAGGCCATGCGAGGCCTTGGCTTTTTTTCGCTTGATCAGGTTGAATATGCAATTATGGAAACAAATGGCAAGGTCAGTGTGTTGCCAAAAGCGGAATCCACGCCTGTCACAAATGAAAATTTAAAGTTGAAAGTTGAGCCTGCTGTGATACCTGTGAATGTTATAAGCGAGGGTAAACTTATGAAAGACAATTTAAATGAGGCACAAGTGAGCGAAGATTTTATAATAGATTTTTTACATAAAAAAATAGGTAGTCATACAAAGGTAAAAGACGTTTTAGTCATGACTATTGATAAAAACGGGTCTGTTTATTTGCAGATGATGAAGGGTGAAAGCCAAATATTTAAAAATGTTAGGAGAGTGGCATGAAAATATTTTCTCGCATTGTCATATTTTTAATATTTGTGCTACTCGTTTTGTTTTGTGTGCTTGAAGAAAGGTTGGCGACAAGTGCATTGCAGACTCTACAAGATGATTGCGCACGCATTGAACAACTTTCGCTCCAAAAGGATAACCTTCACAACATCGGGTTGACTCTTGCTGTTGACACTTTGGAATATAATTGGACGGTAAATGAAAGCAATTTATGTTATTTAGTAAATCATAAGAGCATTCAAGAGGTGGGAGTTGAAATATCAAAGCTCAAAGTCTATCAATCAGAAAATGACATAAAAGAGTTCAGGGCATCATTAGAAGCTGTAAAATTTTATGCTCACAGTTATAAGCATTTTATGGGAGCAAATTTGCATAATGTAATTTAAAAAAATCCGCATCAATGCGGATTAATTTTAATAAACTCGTTCTTTCTTTATTGATACGCCAACGACTATTCCAACGATAATTGCGGCGGCTGCTGCCACGCCAACGACTATCCATACTATAGTGTTAGGTGACATACCTTGTGAAGTTGTTACTTGCTCGCTTCGTATTGTGTAAAGCACTTGTGCGCCTTCGTTGTTTGGATCTTGATCATAAATGTAGCACACTGCTGTCCATGACCCTTCCTTTTCGGTGTCAAAAAAGTAACTCGGTCCATTTCTATAAGCGCTTTCTAAAAGCGGGTGTTCCAACGAAGAGTCAGTTATGTCTTCTGGTGTTAGCACATATTTTATTCCATCTTTTCCTGTTCCTTCAATAGTCCAAACAATTAAATCTCTGTCTAAATATTGACATTCAGAACTCAAAGAAAACAAGTATGCAGATTTCATACCTTTTAAAGAGCTCTGCTCAGATATGCTTATTACGGGCTCATTTTGAATATTTGTCACTTGTGTTGGTAAAATTTGGAATATTGAACTTGTGTAAGATTCGCCACACTCAAAAGAGAAGATGTACATTCCCCATCCGCCATGCAAGTCATACGATGATGTCTCAGCTCCTTGTGATTGTGCAAAAACGTTTGACGCACTAAAATTGTTTGCACTGTTCGAAGCGAAATTGTCGATTGTGAAAGTAAAATTGTCAATTATTTGTGACTTTTCATTAACTGTTTGTGAAATAAGTGTTCTCGGCAAAGTCGATTCGGTCGTAAAATCAGCTATACCGTTTTCAATTATTGCAGGAGTCCATGAAACTGTGTAACTGTAGCTATATTCATCTTTATCTAGGAGCGATGATAAGTCAAAATCTATTGCAAAACTTTTTACATCTTTCCAGTTGTATGTTAAGACTGAGTAATTGTCTACTTTTGTGTTGTTGTAATCCAATGATGTTGTGGATTGTTGAATAGGTGACAAAATTTTGTTTTCTGCATCTCGCACAGTTATTTGCAAATCGCTTGAAAATGCATAGGTACTTGCACCATTATAACTCGATGATGGAACCAAAAGCATGCTAGTAATTAAAAATACAGCAGATAAAACTATCGTCAACATCAAAAAAGTCAAACTCAACATTTTTGTTTTTTTCATAATTACCTCACTTTAACTAAAATTGTTTTGTGGCATATTAATTGACAAAAATAATATAGCACAAAATAAGAATTCTTAAAAATATTTTTGACATAATGATAAAAAATGTTTCCAAAAAATTGTTTGACTTTTAATAAGTTTAAGCTTTATAATTAAAATATGTTAGAAGAAATCATTGTTCAAGAAAAAATAGAAGAAGAAAGTTCAATTCTGCCGAAGTCGATCGTTTCGGCAAAGAGTTATGATTGGGTAGAAGAAGAAACGCTTGCCATCATTATGAAAAGACCACTTTCGAATTTTGACATATGCGGTAAAAGTTTAATTGATTGGGTGGCACTTGCGTGCGGTAAAATGCAAAGAGTTGTTATTGATGAAGTAAAAGAAGAAGATTTGTTGGAGGTATTAAAACCCTTTGCGGACACAAAAAAATATTTGCTAGTTTTGTTTGGTGATACGCCGTTGCTAGAAAAATCGACCATCGCGCAAGCTCTTGATTATTTTGCGAGCAAAAATTTGAGCGCTATGGTTTTGCCAAGGGGATATGTTTTTGCATCGAGTTATATTAAAACCACCGATGTTATTTTTTCACCGGTTAGGAAGGCTTTTTCTCCTGAACAGTTTTTACAAGTAAACTCTCCTAATGAAATCAGCAACGTCTTTGAAATTTTATCACAAAGAATTAGAGATTATCATAAAGCCAACGGGGTTGTTTTAATGGGAGAGAAAAGCATTTTTATTGATGCCGATGTGCAGATTGAAGCTGGAGTTGTCATCGAGCCAATGAATGTTTTAAAAGGTGGCACGATGATAGAAGAAAATTGTGTTTTAAAAAGTGGAAATTTTATCGTTGACACCTTAGTTCAAAAAGGCACCACACTTTGTGGGGAACATTTGGTAATGGGGAAACGATTATGAAAATTTTGATAGGACTTGGAAATCCTGGTAAAGAATATGAAAAAACTTTTCACAATATTGGATTTGAAGTTGTTGATTGTCTTGCAAAACGACTTGGTATAAAATTTTCAAAAAAAGGTTGCAAAGCCATATATGGTGAAGCTAAGTTAAATGGTCAGAAAATTGTTTTAGCAAAACCTCAAACGTTTATGAACCTTTCCGGAGAGAGCGTTTTGATGTTTAAAAACAAATTTAAAGACGCAGAAATAGTAGTGATATGTGACGATTTTGATCTGGAAAAGGGCAAATTGCGTTTTCGATTGCACGGTAGCGGTGGAACGCACAATGGGCTACGTAATATAGTAAGTTTAATTGGAGAAAATTTTGCCAGATTAAGAGTGGGGATCGGCCAACCTGATAAGCCAATAGTTACGTTTGTTTTATCAAAAATGGACGACAGTTATGATAGCATCATTGAAAAGGCCTCAGAAGAATTGATAAAAATATGTGATTCAAAAACAAATTAAATTTTGGAAAAGATGGAAAGAATTTTAGAACTTTTAAGAAACTCAGCATTATCTAAATGTGAACATTTTAGTGGGGCAAAGCTGGGAGAAAAGACATTAATAATTGCACTGAAAAAGCGAGGAGTCATTCTTGTCGCAGACTTTACTATAGCAGTAAAATTGAAACGCAATCTTTCATGTCTTGGTTGTAAATGTGAAATTGTTTCATGCGGTAGAGAGGTTGGATCGGACAACGACGAAAATTTGTTGCCTTTTGCTTCTGCCGTAAGCATATTTATGTTAAAAGAGATTGATTTTTTAATTTTTTTACCTAATGCAATAGTAACCAATTTTGACCGAAAAAGTTTTGATAACCCTATTTTGTTGCGTAAAAACGATGAAATTGAAATATCTCATTTGACAGAAAAACTTGTGAAGATTGGTTATAAAAGGGTTGACCTTGTTTCGCGACATGGCGAGTTTGCTGTTCGTGGTGATATTTTTGATATTTTTGCTGTTTCAAGCGAAAGGCCAATAAGATGTGATTTTTTTGATAATTTGATAGAAAAAATATCCTATTTTGACCCTATTGATATGAAAACCGGCGAGGGAATCGAAAAAGCTGTTCTTTTTCCCGCCGTCTTATTAAAAGGAACAGAAAATGTGGGTTCTCTTTCTGACTGCATAATTGTGGACCAGAACGAAAGATTGGAGCAGGCTATAGATTTAGTCTTGTCAGGGCTTAAAACAATGCAAGGCTTCTCTAGTAGTGATTATTCGAGTTTTTATGATATAAAGCCGTCGCTTTCTTTTTCTTTAAGTGGAGGAGAAGATTTAAAAAGTGTGGCAGAAACGAGTTATGTTCATTCATTTAACCAATTGGTAAGCGACATAAAAGCGTTTAATCCTTTTAGAAATAAAATTTTGCTGTTGGCTGGCGAAAGCAAAAACAGAATTAAAAATTTTTTAAGCGGTCAGGAAATTTCTTTTATCGATTTCGATGAAAATGATTTTGATAAGCCAGGAGTTTATGTAACCGAAAAATATTTTCCTAGCTCATTTGATTTTTCTTCGTTAAACCTAATTGCAATTGGCTCTGACAACCTTTCAAAGCAAAGGGTTGCAAAAATTTCTTCTGCAAAAAAAGATGTTTTTTATCAGCCAAAAATTGGAGAATATGTTGTTCACGAATATCATGGCATAGGAAAATGCGTTGGCATAGAAAGATTGCGACTTTCTGATTGTGAAAAGGATTATTTTGTCATCGAATATAGGGGCGGAGGAATGCTTTATCTTCCTAGTGAGCAAGCCAACCTTATTTCTGCGTATGTTGGGGGAGAAAGCGCGCCACACATGAACGCGCTTGGTGGTCGTGAGTTCGAACAACTAAAAAAGCGAGTAAAAGAAAAATTGCAAGGTTTTGCATTGGAGCTCATGAAACTTTACAAAGAGCGTGAAGAAGCAAAGGGATTTTCTTTTAAAGCAGAGCAATTTTTAGAGAATGAGTTTGCGAATTCGTTTGAATTTGAGCCTACACAGGACCAGATCAATGCGACGCAAGAAGTTTTAAATGACATGGCATCGCCTAAAATAATGGACAGATTGCTTTGCGGAGACGTTGGATTTGGTAAAACTGAGGTGGCATATAGGGCTATGTTTAGGGCGGTCATAAACTCTAAGCAAGTCGCTTTTTTGTGCCCTACGACCGTGTTAAGCGAACAGCATTTTTTAAATGCAAAAAAGAGATTTGAAAATTTTGGAATAAAAATTGAAGTTCTCAACAGATTTAAAACACAAATTCAAGAAAAAAGCATTTTAGCGAGGCTTGAAAAAGGTGAAATTGATGTTTTGATTGGAACGCACAAAATTCTATCAAAAAATGTTGTTTTTAAAGATTTGGGATTGCTAATTATCGATGAGGAACAACGTTTTGGAGTTGTGGCAAAAGAAAAAATTAAAAATATTAGAAAAAATGTTGATGTGCTTGCGCTTTCTGCCACACCTATTCCTCGCACGTTACACATGTCGCTTTCTGGCATAAGGGATATTTCGGTCATTGCGACTCCACCTCGAGATCGTCTTCCTATCCAAACATATGTGACAGAAGAAGATGATGAAGTTGCAAAAAGCGTTTTGTTACGTGAAATAACACGCGGAGGCAAAGCATTCGTTATTTACAACAGAGTTCAATCAATATTTAACGTCGCTTCGCACTTGGCAAATTTGCTCCCTCAGGCCAAAATCGGTGTTGCGCATGGGCAAATGAACGAAAGGCAGTTGCAAAGCGTAATAGACAGACTCTTCAAGGGGGAATATAATGTCTTTGTTTCTACAACGCTCATTGAAAATGGCATAGACTTGCCATCAGCAAACACCATGATAATTTACGATGCTGACTTGCTTGGATTAGGGCAACTATATCAACTTAGAGGAAGAATTGGCAGAAGTGACAAGTTAAGTTATGCTTATTTGTTTTACAAAAATGGGAAGCTTCTCACTGAGGCCTCTTATAAGCGACTAGAAGCAATTAAAGAATTCCATGAGCTTGGTAGCGGATTTAAAGTCGCCATGCGTGATTTAGAAATTCGTGGAGCAGGCAATATTTTTGGTAAAGAACAGCATGGTCATATAGAAAAAGTGGGATATGATATGTTTGTAAAGCTTTTAAATGAAACCGTGGGAGAACTTTCTGGTCAAAAAACTGCGCAAGAGCGACCGGTAAAAATAGATCTGCCACTTGATGCATATATACCAGAAAATTATCTTTCGACGAGCGAGCAACGCATCACATACTATATGAGGATAAGCGAAATTTCTACTCGCGAGCAGATGAAGAGTGTTATGGAAAGTTTGCAAGATGGCTTTGGTGAGGTGCCAATTCAAACAGAAAATCTTATTAAAATAGCATATATCAAAAATCTCGCCATGATGTTTGGTGTCAAAGAAATCAAAATAAGAGGTGATGAAATCAATTTTATATTATATAAAGATGAAAAAATTGCCGACGAACGACTTGTGAAGGTCCTTTCCAGCCACAACGCAAGTTTAAGATTTGAAAACTTGCCAATAATCAAAATGCCGAGAAGTAAAACCATGTCAAAAAGCCTCGATCTTATGATTGACTTCTTTGAAACGGCAAACAAATCTTAGAAAGTGTTTGAAATCACTTGAATTGCGAAAGCAAATATTGTATACTATTTAAGTGTAAAAAGTTTGAAAAAATTTTTGCTTGATTTGGAGTGTTATGAAAAAGAACAAATTTACAAAACTTTTATTGATGTTATCGCTATGCTTTGTCATGTGCGTTTCTGTTTTTGCGGGTTGTTCGCTCGTTACAACAGACATGTCGCGTTATTATTCACAAGTTGTAGCGACTTTTGAATATAAAGATGGGGAAAAGATAGAAATAACAAAAAAAGATTTGTCAGTTGCAGTTGCTAATTATAGTTCGACTTATCAAAGTTATGAGCTAACAGGTGAGGAAGCAGTTAAACAAATTTTGGAATCTGTCATAAATGAAAAACTGATTATTCGTGCGTCTGAAAACATGGCAAAAGAGATCAATGGCGGTGAAATTTTAACAGTCAAAGAAAAAACATATCTTTGGGAACTTACTTTTGAAACTATAGAAGACAACATTAAAAGTTATTATAATGACATGAATGACATCAAAGAAGATTCTACTCAATCGAGTGACGATGATGAAAAAGCTATAACTCAAAATGTTTATGAAAATCCTGTGACATTAAAAATTGAAAGCAACGGCGACTTTGCTTTGGTTGTTAATGACACCGCAAGGAGCGCAGTTGAAGATCATATTTTCTGGAATGGCGAAGATAGGGATGTTACAAAACAAAATGACTTAAATGTGCTTTATGAAAATGTTGTAAATTATGTAAAGAATAATCCAAAATACACTCAAGCTTACAGCAGATATTTGTCCGAGGCAAAACAATCCGAAAAAGGAATGGATCTTACTACTGACAATGAGTCTGTTTTTAAAAGAGAAATTCAGCGTGTGTATGGTGTGCTTTACAACTCATTTATGGTCGACAAATATCAAGAGTTAAATCAGTCAAACAATTCTTCTGTTACTATTCGAAATCTTTTAGATTTGTATGAAAACAAGGTCATTAATGATTATAATAAATATGTAGTAGAACAGTCTTCCACTTATGAAGAAGACGTTTTGGAAGATGTTTCGTCTGTTTATTATTACAAAACAACAGGGACGCAGTTTTTCTACGTTTCTCATATTCTGGCGAAGTTTTCTGATTCAGAACAAGAGCTTTATGATGAATGTCAAAAAGTGATTAATGGGACTAGCACAAAATACACTGTTGGTGAAGCACAAGATTTAATCGAAGATCTTTACAACAATTTAACTTTTGTAGTTCGTGAGCCACAAAAAGACGAGGCGGGCAACATAATTTACGATGCCGATGGCAATATTGTTTGGGTTGAAACGGAAGACAGAAAGCCTGTGAAGGCGGTGTTTGAAGAGATAGAATTGAAACTTGCAACGGCCGGCAACGATGAAAAACTTAAAGCGGAATACTTCGACGAATTTGTTTATAAATACAACGAAGATGAAGGAATAATGAACGCAGAGCGCAATTATGTGATTGGTGTTGATTATTCTACTGCCGATGTTGATGCTGGGACAAGCTATACGGCGCATTCAAACATGGTGGAGTCTTTTACGAGTGCTGCTATTGAATTGTATAACAATGGAAACGCAAAGGTTGGCGATCTTTATGCCCAAGAAATTAGATCAGATTATGGAATTCACATAATGATTTATGAGGGTAAAGTGGAAAACTTTTTCACAAATATTGATTCAAACTTTAATTTATCAGTCGCTGACATACAGCTTCTTAGCGAAGCTAGATTGAAAGCTGGGGAAGATAAAACCGTGCTGGACGTTTTATATGAGGAAATGAACACTGACAGATATTCACTTTTTGAAAGCATGAATATTCAATTTTTAAGATCCGAAGGCAAATTAACTTACTATCCAGACAACTACAAAGACTTATATTAATCATTTTATTAAACCGACAACTCTTGTTTATTTGACAAGAGTTTTTTTATTTGTTAAAATAGGCAGGTATGGATAAGAATGACTCACAGGAAGATTTTGTGAAAACAAAAGAACCCTTAAAAGAAAATGATGCTAAAATTGATTCAGAGGAGATGCAAAAATCTTCTAGTTTTTCACAATTGAAAATCGACATTGATGAGCTCTCAAGTGAAGAAAAAGCAAAGCTAGACGAAGCACAACAAGCCGTCGCTAAGCGAAGCGGTAAAAACAAAAAAGCGTGGAACATTTGTATGTTTTTCTTAAACATCGGTGTCATTTCAGGTATTTTGTTATACACTCTTTTTACTAACGAATTTACGCCTTTAAGTCAAATAAGCATAAATTTCGAATGGTTTTTTGTGGCTTTATTGTTTTTTAGTGTGGCTTTTGTGTTTGACACATGGTCAATATCTCATCTTTTGAAAAAAAATTGTGGAAAAGCAAGGTTTGTTTTGTCATTAAAAACGAATATGTGCGGGCGTTATTATGATGCAGTGACTCCGCTTGCAACAGGTGGGCAACCTTTTCAAGTGACTTACTTAATATCAAGAGATGTGCCATCTGCGGCTGCACTTTCAGTGCCAATGGCCAGATTGTTTTTCCAACAACTTACATGGCTTATATTGTCGGCGACTTGTTTGGTAATAACTGCTGTTGACAAATCATTCAACACCGTTGTTTCAATAGCTTCTGCAATAGGATTTATACTTGGGTTTTTTACAATGTTTTTAACCTTATTTTTGTCCATAAGCAAGAAGACGGGGAAGGTGTTGGTTGTGAAAACACTGAAACTTCTTCATAAAATGAAAATTGTTAAAAATTATGAAAAACAATATCAACGAGTTACCAAGTATGTTGAAGATTATCAAAACATAATGACAAATTATGTTAAATCTCCAAAAGATTTGTTAGTTATGATATTTTCATGTATTGCAAGGTTAATTTTAATTTACTCTATACCATTTTTTGTTTATTGTATGTTTAGTGACTTTGATTCGTCGATGTTTGGAAGAATGATGGTGATGGGGGTGCTGATCGATTTGGCTGCAAGTTTTATACCTCTTCCTGGTGGCTCAGGTGCTAGTGAAATTTCATTCAGTATGATGTTTGGGACTTATTTTGCTGGCGGCGAATTGTTTTGGGCTTTGATCATATGGAGATTTTTCTCTTACTATATTTACTTAATATTAGGGTTTGGAATGGTCGCTTATGATTTTGTGTATGGCAACAGAAAATACAAATGGCAAAAAGTTGAAAAAAACTTACAATTAGAAAGCAGACATTTTAAAAATGCTCAAATCGCAAATTTTAGAAGCGAACGTGCTTTCAGACGTAAACGTCAACTGCGTAAATCTTAGTATAAATATTTTTAAAAAAGAAAAAAATATAACCATGAGGAAATTAAATAAAAGTACTTATGGTTTTATTTTTGCTATTGTTATTTTGATAATAGCACTAGCTGTGTCTTTATATTTGGGGTTGTCTGGCTGGTTTTATTCAAACACGACCAGCTTAAAATCTGACATGCAACTTGGTTCAAACGTTAATTTGTCATTGCGAGGAACTGAAACGCAGTGTGTTTCTTTTACTTTAAATGGCGCATATTTGCCTGGCCAGGAGTTGAAGCAATATATAAATTTGACCAATGAATCTACTACGCCAATTTATGTGCGCGCAAAAGCGCTAATTTTTAGTTATGATTTGAATGACTGTGGGGTGGAACTTGGAGTAAGTGATTTGTGGACGGAAAACGAAGATTACTACTATTTTGACGAGCAGTTAGAATCGCAAAACAAAATATCAGTAGCTTCATATGTCAAACTGTTGAACGGAGAATCATACGACTCTCATAAGAGCTATGTTTTAACTATAATTGTTGAAGGTTTAGATGCTAGTTTAGATCGTCAACAAATTTGGGGTTTTTAATTCAAAAATATTGTCAATAAATTTTATATGAAGAAGTTAGCAATATTTTTGTTCGTTTTGACCTTAATTGCAGGACTTGTGGCTTTACCAAATTCATTTTTGAATGAAAACATTGAATTTGCAAAAGCAGTGGTGGTTACTGATTTAACAGCCGCCGAAAAAATCGGCAAACCGTTTGTAATTAATGGTGGAGATGCAATAATTAAACTTGAAAACGATAGTTTTAACACGTTATTGCAAGATTATGAGGCAAAAGCGATAGTTTTTTATTTGACAGAGGACGAGTTTGAAAACTTGTCAAAACAATTAAAGCTTCAAAGCATTTCCAAAATAGAAGTAGAAGGAATGGAGGTTGAATATTCTTATACTCCGTTATATTTTAAAAGTTATATAAACAATGGTAAAAAAATAAATGCTGAGATTGTGCGAAAAAATAATGAGGTTATTGTCGGCTTGCCTACAATTGCAATAGGTTATTAAAAAAGATGTATAAAAAAATTTATAGTGTCAACAATCAATCGCGAGGAGGAAAAAAATGGAAATAAGAAAAGACAACAAATTTATTACATTCTTTAAACGCTTTGGACTTTATATTTTAGGAGGGCTTATAATCGTTGCGGTTATTGTTACAGCAACTGTGGCAGGAACGCTTGCAAATCGTGGAGATGAACAAGGACCGTCGGTGAATGTGACAACCCAGCCAATAAGTTTTGGGCTTCCTATGAATGAGGCGGTAATCATTAGAGATTATTCAGGCGAGCTTTTGCAGTATAATGAGACAATGGAAAAATATCAATCTCACTGCGCCGTTGATTTGACTAGCGAGGACCCAACTGTTATGGCTGTAGCAGATGGCACGGTTGTTGACACAGATTATCGTTATTTGCAAGGTTACAGTGTGACTATTGAGCATAAAGATGGTTTTGTGAGTGTGTATTCTTCATTAGATGAAAATTTACAAGTCGCAGTCGGCGACACGGTAACCAAAGGGCAAGCTATTGGCACTATTTCGACCTCTGCGGCTAATGAAGCAAGTTATGGAGCGCATTTAGAACTTACTTTATATCAAAATGACGAAAAAGTTGATCCAAACTCATATATTTCCTTGCAATCTAAGTAATAAGTAAAAAACGTTTGTTTTCTGTGCGTTGATGTGATATAATAATTCACGTGGAGGAAAACATGAAAGAAAAAGTCAAAGAACTTATTGCTGAGCAACTTTGTATATCTCCAGATGATATTGCAGATGATGCTGACATTGTTGCAGATTTGGGGGCAGATTCACTCGATGTGGTTGAAATGTTAATGCTTTTGGAGGACAACTTTTCGGTAAAGATACCAGACGATCAAATAGGCAATATCAAAACTGTTAATGACATTTGCAAAATATTACAATCTAAATAACATGAAAACGGTGCTTTAAATTGCACCGTTTTTTTTAACAAAATTTTTACAAGATTATATCTTTTTTGACATAACTCGACACGCGGTAGAATAGACTTATAGCAAGGAGGTTATTCTGCTGTGAAAGAGGAAATTCGCAAAAGAGTGCTTCTTGAAGCTGAATACATTTTAAGCACTCTCAGCACACTCAGACAAACTGCAACCCTCTTCGGAGTTAGCAAAAGCACAGTGCATGTTGACATGTCAAAGAGGCTAAAAAAACTTAGTGAAAAAAAATTTAAAAAAATTACAAAAATTTTAGATATTAATTTTTCAGAAAAACATATTAGAGGAGGCCAGGCGACAAAAATTAAATATTTAAATAAGTAAAAAAATAAAAATTAATATTTTAATAAATCAAAATTAAAAATAATTAATTATAAGCAAACGCCAGATAAATAAAAAAAATAAATTATAAATAATTTAACTATTTTATTAAAAAAATAAAAAAAATCGCATTTTTTTTGCGATTTTATTTAATTTTTATTTAATTTTCTTTTATTTTCCATAAATTATTTCTTTCTGGATTTGTTAGTGCGTTTAATAAAGATTGCTTGATGTTTGGATATCTTCCTTCTAAATCTTTTAAAAATAGTTTTGCGGTTTGGCGTGTTGTCGTATGATCGACCGGGCAAATATTTTTTGTTATTGGCATAGAACTTGCTTGACATGATATTTCATCTTCATAACACAACAGCATAGGACGAATCAATGTTAAGTCTGTCCGACTTAAATAACTTTTTGCCGGCATTGCATATAATCGGTTTTCTTGCTTGATCGCCATGCAAAATGTTTCAAGTAAATCATCTGCATGATGTCCAAGCGCGACTTTGTTGCAACCTTCCATCTTTGCGTTGGAAAAAAGGAGTCCTTTTCTTAAATTGGCGCATAGAGAACAAGGATTTTTTTC
>CASFYE010000049.1 GCA_949298925.1 uncultured Bacillota bacterium | reverse complement strand
TTCAGGCTTTGATTCAACTATTTCAGTAACCTTTCCCTGCCCAATAATTGAATAACCGCTTTTCCCCAAGCCAGAATTATACAGTAAGTTTGTTATATCTCTCAAAAGACAAGTGTTTCTGTTTATCAAATATTCGCTTTCGCCAGAACGGTAGAGTTTTCTTGTGATAATAAGCTCATCATAATCAAAATCAAAATATCTGCTTGTGTTGTCAAAATGCAAAGAAACTTCGCAATAAGAAAGACTTTTCCTCTTTTCAGTCCCGTTAAAAATGACGTCTTGCATGCTATCCGCACGCAAATCTTTGACCTTTTGTTCGCCTAAAACCCATCTTATCGCATCTGCAACATTACTCTTGCCACATCCGTTTGGGCCAACTATAGCTGTGAATCCATCGTTAAATTCAATCACTGTTTTGTCAGCGAAAGATTTGAAACCAGACATTTCTATCTTTTTTAAAATCATAATTGCCTTCCTTTTGTTAAACCTTAAACAGTTTTTCTATCGCATTTTTTGCACAAATTTGCTCAGCCGAAACTTTGTCTTTTCCCTCACCAGTGCTTATCTTGTCTTCGTCCATGTAAAAGGTTGAAACGAAACCGTTGTCAGTTTTTTGAGTAACGTACTTTATCGCACATTTAAATCCCGCTTGAACAAGTTCTTGAAGTCTGCTTTTATAATTATCATCTTGCACAAGTCTAAAATCACTTAAATGAAAATGGTTTTTTAAAAATTTTTTTGCGCAATTCAGCCCACCATCTAAATAGATGCCTGCAATTATTGCTTCGACTATGTCTGCTTTTATTGCTTTTGAAACAGCATTTTTCATACTTTTACCAAGCATAATGTCCTCTTGCAAATTCAATTCATCAAAGATTGATGCTAAATAATTTTCAGAGACAAAATGACTGCGCTTAACCGTTAAATAGCCCTCATTTTCATTTGTGCTTTTAAATAAATATTCCCCCACGAGAAAATCTAAAATACTGTCACCCAAAAATTCCAGTCGTTCATAATTGTTTAAAGATTTTGACGAGTGAGTAAGGGCTTGCGAAAGCAAGTTTTTGTTTTTAAAAGTGTATTTTAGTTTTTCTTCAATCATCATTCTACCTTTTCCGCAAGAGCATTTTCAATTTTAGTAATCAATTGATTTTTGTGAAGCAATATCGCCTGTTCAATAGATGCAGCGATGTTTTGCCTACCACAACTGCCGTGATTTTTCATAACAAGTTTTTTAACCCCTAAAAATGGAGAACCTGCATGTTTGTTTAAAATATCAATTCTGCTTTTTAACTCTTTAAATGTTCTTCGCATAAACAAAGCACCAAGTTTTGAAAAGAAGTGTGATTTTATTGATCCTTTAAGTAGTGACAACACCGCACCAACTGCCCCTTCAGAAGCTTTTAACAGGACATTTCCTGCAAAACCTTCTGCAACCATAACATCAACGTCACCGGACATATATTCTCTTGCTTCCACATTGCCAATAAAGTTCAACTTACTATTTTTTAAAATTTCATAAGCTTCCCTTGTAAGATCATTGCCTTTATGTTCTTCAACGCCTATGTTAAGAAGTCCAACTCTTGGTTTTTCAACATTGTATAAAATAGAATAATAAGCAGATGCCATCAAAGCGAAGTGATAAAGATTTATCGGCTTGCAATCAATGTTTGCACCGCTGTCGCACAAAAGCACATCTTTATTATTTTTCTTTGTAGGAAGAATAGGTGCTAATGCTGGCCTTGTGATACCTTTTATTCTGCCAATTTTCATAATAGCACCTGTGAGTATCGCACCGGTCGATCCAGCAGAGACAAGTGCAATAACATCATCTTGCGTTTTTAAAATATCAAAAGCCCTCACAAGAGAAGAATCTTCCATTTTTCTTATCGCTTCTGTTGGAACATGGTCATTTGTAATAACACTAGGCGCATGTTCAATGACAATACGATCAGCATTTCTCCCGGCAAGCAATGTTTTGATTTTCTCTTCATCACCTGTTAAAACTATTTGCAAATCTTTGTTGCGTTCAAGTGCAATAACAACACCTTCAATTATTTCATCAGGTGCTTTGTCTCCACCAAAAGCATCTACGACTATTTTCATAGCAACCTCTCTTTAATCAATAGTAATAGTATAAATAAAACAAGAAAATAAGTAAAGCAATTTTTATTGTTTTTCAACAGAAGAAAACTTAGCAAATTTTATTGTAATCTAAAACTATTCACTATTAAAAATTAGACTGAAAAAAAGTTTTTTATTGATTAAATATTTTCTGCTCAAAAAAATATTGTTTGTAAAAAAAATAAAACACCTTTTAATATCTTAAAAGGTGTTAGCCGTTTTAACTACAAGATGTTGTGTGTATTACTTCATAACATACTACACATCTAGAAATTTAGCCTATGTTATGCCTTTTTCTTTTTGTCCACTTCAACTACGGTTTGATTTTTGTACGTCCCGCATTTTTTGCAAGCCTTGTGAGGTGCTTTCATTTCGTGGCATTGTGGGCATTCAACAAGTGTTGGAGCGGTTGCTTTAAAATTTGCTGAATTTCTTGTGTTTCTTCTTGCTTTTGATACCTTACCCTTTGGAACAGCCATGATTTCCTCCTTAATAGATTTAAATACTTATTTATTATAGTCATTTGATTTTGTTTTGTCAAGCGATTTTACTTATTTTTTAATCCCGAAAGTCTTAAAGTATCGCGAGCAATCAAAAGTTCTTCATCTGTTGGAATCCTGTATGCTTTAATTTTGGAATCAGGTGTTGAGAGCTCTTCAACAGTTCCTCTTGGAAGCGTGAGATTTTTCTTTCTATCAAATTTTAATCCCACATATGAAAGTTTGTCCATAACGTATTCACGCAAGTCTTCTTGATTTTCCCCTAATCCTGCTGTAAACACAATGGCATCTGCTCCTCCAAGCACGTTTAGCATCGCACCAACGTATTTTGATATTCTATAAAATAATATGTCACGAGCCAAGATCGCCCTTTTGTCACCTTGCTGAACAAGTTTGTTGATGTCTCTCATGTCGCTTGTTTTTCCTGAAATACCATAAACACCACATTGCTTGTTAAAATAGTCAACCATTTCGTCTGCATTCAAACCCTTTCTTTTACCTAAAAAGGCTAAAACGGTTGGATCTATATCACCAGAACGTGTCCCCATCATTACACCTTCAAGTGGAGTAAAGCCCATTGTTGTGTCAACGCACTTTCCATGATCTATGGCAGTTATCGATGAGCCATTCCCTATATGACACGATATGATTTTTAGTTCTTCTGGTTTTTTGCCCATTATTTTTGCTGTCTCTTGCATGATGTAACGGTGGCTTGTTCCATGAAATCCATATTTTCTCACATGATATTTTTCATAGTCTTCATATTTAATTCCATACATGTAAGCAACTTGTGGCATGGTCGAGTGAAAAGCGGTGTCAAACACAACAACCTGTGGTGTGTTTGGCATAACTTGTCGGCAACCAACCATTCCAGCGATGTTTGCGCTTGCATGCAGTGGCGACAAATCTTTCATCATTTCAAGATTAGCTATGAGCTCATCTGTTATCAATTCTGAATCGAAATACATCCAACCGCCATGCACACATCTATGTCCAACTGCTGATATTTCATCAAATGATTTTATGACTGCAAGCTTGCCAGAAGAAAGCTTTTTAAGTAGCACTTTTAATGCCTCAGTATGATTTTTCATACTTACAAATTCTTTCTCTTCCTCACCTTTCGCTTTGTAACCAATAAAAGATCCTTCAAGCCCTATTTTTTCGCAATTACCTTTTGCGATAACACTTTCATTCTCCATTTCAAACAATTGAAATTTAATTGAACTAGAACCTGCGTTTATAATTAATACTTTCATACTTTTTTCTCCTTAACTTGTAAAACTGTGATTGCTGTTGTAAGCAAGATTTCCTCAACCGAACAACCTCGTGATACGTCATTTACAGGCTTTCTAAGCCCATGCAAAATAGGTCCAACAGCTTGTAAACCTCCTAGTGATTGCATGGCTTTATAACAAATGTTGCCTGAATTCAAATCTGGAAAAATCAAAATGTTTGCATCACCATTTATTATACTGTTTGGCGTTTTAATTTTTGAGACATTTGGATTTAGTGCTGAATCAAATTGAAGCTCACCGTCGCTTATCACACCGGGTTTATTAAAAACATTTGACGCATTTTTAATTTTTTCAACCTTCTCTCCGCTTGCGCTTCCATGAGATGAGTATGACAAGAACGCAAGCTTTGGTTGGTCAAAATCAAGAAGCTTGGCTGTTTCTACTGTGTGAGATGCAATTATCGAAAGTTGTTCGCTTGTTGGCTCAACAACAAGGGCGCAATCTGCCAACAACAAATCTTTGTTTTTTAAAAATTTGTTTTTACCAAACAGTAAAACCGATGAGGAAACAAGCCCGTCTTTTTTCGCTGATTTAATAATTTGAAGTGCTGGTCGAACTGTGTTTGCAGTTGACGTCTCAGCACCGCAAACCATTCCATCAGCTATGTCTAAATCTACAATCGCTGTTGCAAAATAATAAGGATCGACTGCCAATTTTTCTGCCTCTTCAAGCGTCATTCCCTTATTCTTTCTTTTACTATAAATATGCTTTGCAATCTTGCTTTTTAATGGGCTAGTTTTAGGATTCATAATTGTGAATGAAACAAGTGATTTGTCTCTTATCACCAAACTCGACTCATCGCCTATTAATATTGGCTTACAAATCTTTTTCTTTTGTAAGATTTTTACTGCTGTCAAAATTCTATCACTAAAACCAGCTTCTGGAAAAACGATTGTTTTGTTTTTTGAACGCGCTTTTTTGTAAAGTTCTTTTACATTAAACATTTTGTCCAACCTTTAATAATTTTTAATTCTTTTAAGTAAACATATTTAGTATAAAAAATTTTTTTTGTTTATGTCAAATCTTTAGAGGTGGTTTTGAAAAAAATAAATATTTTTACAACTTTGGTTGTTTTCATTTTGATTATTTTAATCATTACAAATCCTGCAAAATATATAAATTCAGCTCTTAATGGGCTGACTGCTTTTGCGACAAAAGTTTTGCCTTGCACATTACCATTTATGATTTTAACCAAGTTGATTATTGAGCAGGGCAACATAGAAAAATTTTGCCATTTTCTTCGCAAGCCATTCAAGTTTCTTTTTAACACAAATGAAAATGCAAGTTATGTTTTTTTTATGAGTATACTTAGTGGCTATCCGGTAGGTGCAAAAATGACGGCCGATCTTTACGAAAGCGGTAAAATAACTTCCGACGAAGCTTGTCGCATGTGCTCATTTTGTTCTAATTCCGGCCCAATGTTTATTATAGGGACTGTTGGCGCGATATTGTTTAACAACGTTTTTTTAGGTTTTGTTTTGTTTATTTCGCATATCTTTTCAGCTTTAATAAATGGAATAATTTATAAAAATTTAAAATTGAATAAAAAGCACAAAACTACGTTTGATGAGTCAAATCAAAATACTAAAAAAGGGCCTTCATCTTTTGGAGATATAATATCAAATTCCGTTGAAGCAGTTTTAAATGTTGGAGCAGTGATATGTTTGTTTTTTATAATTATAGATGCGCTTTCCCCTGTTTTTTCTCTTTTACCAAATCAAATTTTTGCGTTGTCGGAAGGGATTGTTGAAATGACTCGCGGATGCATTGATGCTTCCCTATTGCCTCACTATTTAGGCGGTGTTGTGTGCAGTTTTCTTATAAGTTTTGGCGGAATTTCAACCCTGCTTCAATCAAGTGTAATGTTAAAAAAACTGAAAATACCTGTGTGGTTATTTTCAGTTCAAAAGTTAACGCAAGGAATTATTTCAGCTTTTCTAACAGCAATTATTTTGATAGTTTAAACGTTTGATTCAAAATCAAGTTGTCTTTTAATGATGTCATCAATTTCCCTTATATTGTGTTTTATTGATCTCACGCCTTTTCCAGCATATTTTAATCCACAAACAAGGCCAGTTAAAAGGTCGAAATCCTTCTCAATACATGCTATGATGATTGCATGACAGATTGCTATACAATCTTTCTTTTGCGTGTCTATTTTTTCTTCTTCCAATCTTTCGACCATTTCAACTGCCGTATCTTTCGCCATGATAAAAGTTTGGCATATCCCACTTTTATCTTTAAGAAAATTTGAAGCCCTCTCTATTGGGAAAGGAACGACTTTCAATCTCTCTTCAGGAGTCATCTCTTCTTCTGATAATTGCAAATTTTCGTTTAAGTCCACCGTCTCACTTTTTATATTAAAAACTTCGGCAATTAAATCTCTAAAAGGAACAATAGTTTTGGCCATAAATGTTTTCCCATCAAGTTTGTCATCGTCATTGAAAAAGGTTAAAATCAATTCATTAAATGAAATTTTTCTGCTTCTTATGTCTGCTAGAACACAAAACACAAGCGCCAAAACTTTGTATTCTTCTTTTGGTAGAACAAACACATTTTTACCTTTTGCGTCCTTTGCAAAAGCCTTGTCATATTCTTTTTCTTTATTAAAACTTCCCATGCAATCGGACAACAGTTCATAAACCTCTGGGCAATTCGCGACCGCCTCTAAGAGTTTGTCTATCTTTTGATCAGCAAAAAGCAATTTGCTTTCAATGAGTTCGTTGCATACGCTAATTACATCTTTTACTTCCATAAGCATTTTCCTTTCAGTATATTTTAGCATAAAAACCATAAAAAACAACAAAAAATTTGCAATATTAAAAAAAAACTGCTATTATTTATGCATGGAAAATATTATATCAGACGAAATCAACAATGAAGAAAAAGTTAGAACTAAACTAACTCTATTGTTTTTTATGGAAAAAATGGAAATCCCACTTACTAAAAACTCCATATTGGATATTTGTTGCATTGAAAATGATTGGTTAAGTTATATGGATTGTGTGGCAATTATAGCAGAGCTGTGCGACACAGGTTTTATATATAAAGCTCAAAATGCTGAAAATGACGAGCTATACTCAATAACATATTCAGGAAGAGAGTGTCTTGCCCAACTTTATTTAAGGGTTCCATATGAATTGCGCGAAAGAATGGCAGAATATGTTAAATTAAACAAGCTTTCAGTAAAAACATCTCAGGAATACACGTCAACCTATGTCAAAAACGAAGATGGCTCCTACACTGTTACTTTACGTATTTATGAGCCAATGATCTCTACTCCAATGTTTGAAATCAAAATCAAAGCACCTTCTAGACAAAGTGCAATAGAAGCTGACCAAAAATGGAAGAGACAGGCACCAAATGTGTATGAATTTGTTTATGAAAATCTTGTAAACACAGATTAATTAAACAAAAATAAGAGCTATAAATATAGCGACTTTTTACATGATAATTTCGGCAAACAAGCTTTATTAAATTAGCGCTTACTATTACCCTCGATGTTTTGTCAAATAACAACATTTGGGATAATTACAATGCTGATTTTATTTTCGTTATCTCGTTTCGTGCGATCTCATCGCAACGATTGTTTAACTCGTTGTCTGCATGTCCCTTTACCTTATGCCATAAAACCTGATGACCACTTATAGCAGTCATCAAACGCTTCCAAAGTTCAATGTTTTGGACTTGTTTTTTACCTTTTGTTTTCCAATCATTTTGCAACCAATTTTCTATCCAATTTTGTAAAAATGCATTGACTACATATGCTGAATCGCTATATACGTCAACTTGACATTTTTCTTTTAAAGCTTCAAACCCACTTATCACGCCCATCAGTTCCATTCGATTGTTTGTGGTAAGTTTTTCACCACCTGACAAAACCTTTTCATGACTGCCACTTTGTAATATCGTTGCCCATCCTCCTATTCCAGGATTTCCAGAGCAAGCGCCGTCTGAATATAACACAACCTTTTTCAATCTTCAAACCTCAACTTCTCTGCCATTAATTCAAGGCTTGTCTTTTGTTTCGCCGGTTGCATAGTGAGTTTTGCTCCGTCATTAGTTTTTCGTGGGAAAATGTGAACGTGAAAATGCTTAACTATTTGACCAGAAGATTCTTTACAATTTGAAACTAGGTTGACGCCTTCATATCCTAAACTTAAAAAATGTTTTACAATCTTTTTTGAAGCAAGCAAAACTTTTGCAAAAACATCATCATCACATGCATCCAAATCTGACAAATGCTTTTTTGGGATAACTAGTGTATGCCCAGGCACGTCGTTTTCTATATCTAAAAAAGCGAGCACATCTTTGTTTTCATATATTTTATAGCAAGGGATTTCACCTTTTACAATTTTGCAAAATATACAATCATTCATCATATCCTCCAAATACTTTTTATTATTTTATCACAAATTCGCTTGTTATCAAACAAAAACAAGCTAATAAATCGTTACACAAAAAAAAAGAAATTTACATTTTGTAAATTTCTTTTTTTCAAAGCCTTCATTGTTAATTTCGTCTGATTAATATTTTCCATTAATGAAATAGTTTTTTTTTAATTTGCTAATGTTGTCAGTTTTTTAGATTGTCATTATCTGTCCTTTTAGCATAAATGGTTTAAGGCAGTCTTCTACTTCCAATATTCCATCATAACATTCGCAAATAGTTTTTTCACTTACCGATTTAATAAATTTGTTCATTAATTTTTTTGAAGCATTTGGGTCAATGCAATAAAAACCATCTTTGTCAATTAATAGTTTTTCATCTTTCCCCATAACAACCAAACTATATGGTGAGAATCCCAAAGAATCAACTCTTTTGTTAATTTTGTTAAGTTTCTCTTCAATAACCGCGCAAGCTCTTTTCTGTTTGTCTGTCAAATTCATGTTGGATGCATTGTTAAGTGTATATGCATATCGGTTATTTGCAATATCGTACAAAGTAAGCAATCTAGAAAATTCATTAGGGATATTTTTCTCATATTCTTCTTCAGCTTTTTTCTCTTCTGCTCTTTTTCTAGCCTTTTCAATAAGTTCTTTCTTAGCTTTGCTCTCAGCTTCTTCTTTTAATCTTTTAGCTTCTTTTATTTTTTCATAAACTGGCCTAAGCGCTTTGTCACATCTTCCAACAAAATCCAATTTATACAGACTTTTTTGTATGTTTTTCTTTATTTCTTCATCAACCAATAACTTAAGTGGTTCATATTCTTTCTTGTCAAAAAATCTGTCATTTAATATAACTCTAGCAACATTTTCAGCAATTTCCATAGTAGAAAAAGAATAGCCATCTTTCATTTTGTTTTCAAAAATTTCAAGCAAATTTTGTAAACTTTTTTCATCTTCCATGTTATCGTCGTCAGATGGGAAAGGCAAATTAGAAGGAATTTGTCCTCTGTATAGCAAAACCTCAACAGGATTTTTTTCACGAGCAACATAATTAATTTCTATATCTTTCTTACCTTTTATACAATTAAGAATCTGATTTTTTATGTATAATGATTTTTCGATTAAATCATTTTTAGAAACTCTTATAGCATCCATCGCTGCCAAATAAATATGTGCGTTGGCAATAATTTCAATAGCAGCTTCATTAGATTCATTGTAATACTGTTCTCGCTTTTTTAAACTATCTTCGTCGTTAAGCTCAAAAATGTATGAATAATCTTTTGGTTTGTTTGTCATTTAATATTCCTCCTTGAAAATAACATAGGGCAATTTTACATCATTATTTATGGATTGTCAATACCCAAAATAAAAAAAATTGAAAAAAAACGAAAAAAAATCTATTTTTCGACAACAAAGTCATATATGAAATAAAAATAAAAAAATTGATTGTCAATATTTAACAAAAATAAATAATCAAATTTAAGTTCGAAGCTGACACTTTCTAATTGTCATCAATAAATGAATGCAAAAACTTATTATTCGCCATCATTAATATATAATATTCCAAGTGTTCCTGGACCACAATGGCTAGTAATGACGCTCCCTGCGATGCTCTCTTCGACATGCTCAAAGATGTTTTTTGACTTCACATAATCGACAATTTCTTGTGTTAATTTGTTTTCCATTTTTGTGTGAGTCACAAAACAATAAGCTTTTCTGGGTTTATTATATTTCTTCAATATCGTGTCTATATATTTTTTTAAAACAACTTTCATTGGCCCAATTTCTTTGCCTGTGTTTATCAATTTGCCATTAACAACTTCAAGCCTTGGTTTTATTCTTAACAAATTAGCCATTGAAAAAGTAAAACGCGAGCATCTGCCACCTTTATGCAAGTAATCGAGCTTGTCAACCATAAAAGATGCCTGGATATATTTTGATGAATCAATCATGTTTTTTACAACTTCATCTAAGCCTGCTCCTTTTTTGTAAGCGTCAATTCCACTCAAAAGAATTAATCCTGTTGCAGTAGAAAGTGCTTTGCTGTCAATAACTTTAACTTTATCTTCTCCTATTTCTTTTGCTGCAAGGCAAGCGTTTTGATAACAAACTGACAAATCAGCTCCAATGCCACAATGAACGACAAAATCATTTATTTTTAAGAGTTCTAAAAAATACTCCTTAAAATCTTCTACCCCCCTTCCTGCCGTTTTTGGGAGCTCTCCTGTTTTTGCAACAAAATCATAAATGTCATCTGGGCAAATATTCTGCCCATCATAATATTCATTATCACCCAAATTTACGACGAGTGGCAATACCGAAATAGAATTTTGCTCAATTATTGTTTCTGGTAAATCACATGTTGAATCCGTTGAAAATTTAATTTTCATTGTTTTACATCCTTATTTTAATTTTATTTTTAACAGGTTTATTGCGTTTTCTTCTTCAACTGTTCCTGCTTTAAGATTTTTGATATATTCAAGGATATCATTTTTTTGGCTTTCAGACAAATCATTTAAATAAGTTTTTTCAATTTGTTTGCGTTTTTCAATAAACTCCTCGCTAGTTAAATTGGTCTGTTTAAATAAGTCAACATATTCAGCAATAATTGTTTCTGCTTGCGCGACCGTAGTAGCAGATATGATTGTTTCTTTATTTGTTTTGATTTGTGAGGTATTCTTGGTTTTTTCAATCTGCATATTAACATAATGTCTACCTCGAAATATATATACCGCAAAGCCAATCCCAAATCCTGAAAAAATCAAATTGGAAACTAAATTTAAAACATACATTGTCCTATAAGCACTGTCAGATAATAATTGCTGATATAAAGAGAATGCGCTTCCAAATGTTACATTATAAATGGACATCATCACAAGTAAATCACATAAAATACTTGATAGTAAATTTAATATGACGACGACAGAAATGTTCCAAACATAAAATTTCCAGTCAAGTTTGTAATAAAACTTCAAATAACACCATCCCGATGCAAACATAGACAAAAGAGAAATATATCCAACAAACCAGCCTTGGTAATACATCAACCCCCACACAACAGCGCAAGCCGTGGCGGACAAAAAAGATGTAAGCATGGCAAGTGGTAAATTTTGTTTTTTCATTTTAACCTCTTTTAGATTTGTTAATTTTCAAAGTTATTTAATGTTAGCATACGAAAAAATTCAAGTCAACTCATTTAATTTTATTTTATCCTATAATGTGTAAAAATAGACAGGTTGTTAGAAATCTTTTTTACTTATGCTATTATCCATTTCATTGATTTTTCTTAAATACATGCTTGGAGATTTTCAATAGATATAACACAGCCATAATATCATATTTAAAAAATAAGTTATCTGAACTGTCAAGGCAGATATTTGTAATGCAAATATAGCACTCGAATTTTCAACAAAAATAGTTACAAAAACGCTAATAATTAAAATCAAAAATGAGCATATTGTTTCAGTGACAATCATGTTGATAACATGCGTCAAATCCATCATCTTTTGATCGGATTCTTCAATAAAAATCTTTACACTTTCTTCATCATTATATGTAAGTTGCAATGCTTCAATTTTGTCTGTAAAACTTGTCTTCGTTTTTATGATAAAATAGGCAAAGCAAACAATAGCAACGCTATGTTTACAGCTATAAAACTAAAAGTTGCCGTTTGAATAAATTCAGCTTGTTCTGAATTGAATGAAATCGACTGAAATAGTAAAATTGTGATAAGAAAAAAATATAACACAAGGTTAAATAGAGGCATAAGTTCTATCAATGATGAGGCATTGCTTTCTTTCACTTTTACTCCATGACGAATTTTGTCGATTTTTTCTATTTTAACATATCATTTAAAAAAATAAAATCAATATTTAGTCTGTTGATTACACTTTGCAATAATCAATTAACTTATTCTGAATGCTTTTGTATAAACAAAGTTTGATTTTTAAGACTTAATTAAGACTTAATGTTGTAATTTTTATTGCAAATTTTTTATTTCTATGCTAAAATATCAACGTTTCTTGCAGAGGTGTCAGAGCGGTCTAATGTGCACGCTTGGAAAGCGTGTGTGGTGAGAGCCACCTCGGGTTCGAATCCCGACCTCTGCGCCATTTTATAATTTTTTAAATATATTAATGTCGGGATTCGAACCCGCATTTTTTTATGGATTGGGGTCCCCGCTAACATTCTGTGTTAGTGGGGCAATAATCCCGACCTCTGCGCCATTTTTTAATTTTTTAAATATATTAATGTCGGGATTCGAACCCGCATTTTTTTATGGATTGGGGTCCCCGCTAACATCTTGTGGCTGAAAAAAATATCACTAAATAAAAAAATTAACAAGCAAATGTTAGTTGCTTTTTTATTTTACTTGTAAAAACTAAAACTTTTTTGATAATAAAAAAACGGCTCAAAGCCGTTTATTTACTAATGCCATTCGAAGATGATGAATTACGCTCCTGCTCCTCAATAAATCTTGGCAAAAGAGTTATATCAGAATAAGCATAATAATGCAAATCAATTAAATCTGAATAACAATCTTCAACATGTACTAATTGCTTTTCAATTTTGCGGTATGCCTCACAATAAAATACAACATCTCTTGGTACTAGATATAAATTTTCATTAACCCTTTCAAATAATCTGTTGGCGAGCATTTCAAAAGAGCCATAATCAGCATTAAGACCATCCAAATCATTATGATAAACTTTTTCATCATGTTTTGAAATAGCAAGATGTCCACGTGCCAACGAAGCAAGCTTTTCAATATTATATTTGGTTGCATAATCAACTACTGCCTGGAAAAAGTCTACTTTAGAATTAAAATAATTTGTAGCGGTTTGTTCAGCATACTTCTCTACAATATATTTGCGATAATCTTCTCTTTGATTTATTATTCCCTCAACATCCATTTCATCAGCCATATAATTTTCCTCCATATTTAATTTTACCACTTATTCTTTCATCTGTCAATACCTATTTCTTAAAAGTTTTATCAATCGTTCCCCCGCCAATGCAAACACCATCGCTGTCATACAAAACGGCATATTGCCCAGGAGCAACCGCCCTCTGAGGTTGATAAAAATCGATTTTAATTTGTTTCGAATCAATTAACGTTACTTTTGCTTTTTGGTCTGGCTGACGATAGCGAATTTTAACAAAACAGTCAAATTCCTTTTCTTTTGGCATTTCGGTGATATAATTCATATCCGTTGCAAACAAGCCATCACTGTATAAAAGTTTGTCATCTCCTTGCGCTACCACTATTTGATTTTTTTGCATATCCTTTTTTACAACAAACCACCTACCGTTGTCCTTTCCGACTTGCCCTCCTATGTTAAGTCCGCGCCTCTGCCCTAAGGTGTAAAACATTGCGCCTTCATGCTTCCCTAGAATATTGCCTTCTAAGTCTACAATATCTCCCGGTTGTGCTGGCAAATAATTTTTTAA
>CASFYE010000048.1 GCA_949298925.1 uncultured Bacillota bacterium | reverse complement strand
CAATCATAATAAATTTGAGCTTTGGGTAAAAAGCCTTGTTTTTGAGTAGGAAGAGAATCATAAAGACTTTTTGCCTGCTCGTTTACAATAACTTCACTTGGCCCAACACGAGTCAATATGTCAGTCAAAGAATTAGACAGATTTTCACTAACATCTTCCACTTCAAAAAGACCTGTTGTTATATCTGAATAAGCCACTCCTAAATTATCACCCACTTTTGCCAAACACAAAATAAAATTATTCTTAGCGCTTTCAAGCATTTCTTCATCAATCACAGTGCCCGCTGTTACAACTCGCGAAACATATCTTTTCATCATTCCTTTTTCGCCAGGTTTTAGTTCTGCTTGCTCACAAATTGCAACTTTCTTTCCAGTCGCGACAATTTTTGCGACGTAAACATGAGCAGAATGTGCAGGAACACCACACATTATGTTGCCACCACGTTGAGTTAATGTCAAATCTAAAAGTTTGCTCATTTCAACAGCATCTTCAAAAAACATTTCATAAAAATCACCAAGCCTAAAAAAAAGCACACAGTCTGAATGCTGTTCTTTGAGATTTTTATATTGAGCTATCATACCCTTAGGCTCGACAATCTTTGCTATTTCCTCTATCATTTGTTTGCCTCTTTTTGAATTTTCTTTTCAAGTTGTAAAAGCTTGTTTACTCTTTGCTTTTTTATTTCTAGTGGAATTTGCCCTTCCATTTTAGCAGCCAATGTGCCCTCTCTTGGAGAATACATGAAAGCAAATATCCCATCATACTTAACCTGTTCGACTAAACTTAGAGTATCCAAAAATTCGCTTTCAGTTTCAGTCGGAAAGCCAACAATAAAATCAGATGTGATTTTTACATTAGGAATTCTGTTTTTTATTTTCGTTATTATGTCCAAATAATGCTTTCTTGTATATTTGCGATTCATAAGTTTTAAAATACGATCATTTCCACTTTGCGCAGGCAAGTGAATTTCTTTTAATATTTTGTCATTTGTGGCTATTTCATCTATAAGTTCGTCAGTCAAATCTTTCGGATGAGAAGTCATGAATCCAACCTTAAAGTCGCCATCAACATTAGTCACAAGTTTTAACAATTGTGAAAAATTAATTTTAGGAGATAGATCTTTGCCATAAGAATTTACGTTCTGCCCTAATAATGTTATTTTTTTATACTTTCCACTACTAGCAATCTCTTTTATTTCCTTCAAAATGTTTTCAACTGAACGAGATTTTTCTCTTCCGCGCACATATGGCACAATACAATAAGTGCAAAAATTGTCACAACCTTGCATTATGTTTACCCAAGCATTTTCTCCACTAGTCCTGTTGTAACCTTTTTCTTCATCCAACGCGCCCTCTTGCCAAAGTTCAAACACCTTTTTGTTTTTAGCCTCATTTATGTAATCCCCTATTTTATGCAGATTAAATGTGCCTAAAATAATGTCTACAAAAGGAAATTTTTGTTTAAAAATTTTTGCTGTTTCTGCTTTTTGTGTCATACAACCACAAACAGCAATAATAATCCCTGGACGCGACTTTTTCAATCTTTTAAGCGCCCCAACATTTCCAAAAACTCGTTCTTCTGCTCCTTCACGGATTGCACAGGTGTTAAACACAATGACATCGGCATCTTCACGTTTTTCCGTCCATGAATAACCCATTTCTTCCAAAATAAAAGAAATCTTTTCTGACTCATGCACATTCATTTGACAACCGTAAGTAATTATGTGATACAACATAGTGATAGTATACAGCAAAATTAAACATTTTGCAAATAATTTGCTTTTAAAGTGGCATATTAAGAAATATGAAGAAATTTGTCAAAATATCGCTTATTACATTAGCTGTCATAATCTTTGTTTTTGGTTTAAGCCTGACTATTTTTGTCTCTACAAGTATGGCAAAATTTTCATATTTAAAACTTGACGAAACGTTATTTAACAGTCCAACAGCAAGTGTTCAAATATATGACAAAACAAACAGGTTGATAGATGAAGAGAACAGCGAATCAATCAAATTTGCTTCACTTAGAGAGCTCAATCCTTATACGCCACAAGCATTTGTATCCATTGAAGATAAAAATTTTTACAATCATAATGGCTTAAATTACAAACGAATTATTAAGGCTGTTATATCAAATTTAAAGGCACATTCACTAAAAGAAGGCGCTTCAACAATAAGTCAACAATTAATTAAAAACACACATCTTTCATCAGAAAAAACCTTTGAAAGAAAATTAAAAGAAATTGTTTTAACAAGAAAATTAGAAAAAGCCTACACAAAAGATCAAATTTTAGAAAAATATCTTAACGTGATCTATTACGGAAACAACTGCTATGGGATAGAAAATGCTTCGAACTATTATTTTTCTAAGTCAGCAAAAGATTTAACTCTTGCAGAAAGCGCACTTCTTGCAGGGCTTATAAAATCTCCAAGTAAATATTCTCCTATAAACAAAGAGCAAGAATGTTTAAACAGGCGTAATTTAGTTTTAAAAGAAATGCAAAAAGATGGTTATATAACAGAGGAAGAATTTGAAAGAGCTAAAAGCGAACCTATTGGAATTAACTTACATTATGAAAACGCAAACAAGTTAAACTCCTATTCGGAAGCTGCACTAACTGAAGCTTGCAACATATTAAATATGCCAGCAAAATCCATCGCTATATCAAAATACAAAATACACACCTATCAAGACCCAGAAAAACAAGCTCGTCTTACTAGTGCTTTATTAAGTGAAGATTTCCAATCAGCTGACTACGCTGGAATAACTGTTGATGCAAAAAAACATGCAGTAACAGCTTATTTGGGAAATAGCGCCTACAAGATTTTAGATGCAAAACGTCAGCCAGGGTCAATAATAAAGCCAATTTTAGTTTATGGGCCAGCACTTAATGAAGACCTGATTTCACCTATAACTCAATTAGACGACAAGCCCCTTTCGCTTAACGGATATGAACCAAAAAATGTTGATGGGAAATGCCGTGGTTATGTGTCAGCCAAAGAAGCGCTCGCTAAATCCATCAATATACCTGCTATAAAAGTTCTCTCATATGTGGGAATAGAAAAGGCAAAAGCTTATGCATCAGATTTAGGTTTTCATTTTACAGATGATGACAATTCATATGCTCTCGCACTTGGGGGAATGACCTATGGAGAAAATCTTTTAACTTTGGTTTCAGCATATAGCGCTTTACCAAATCTAGGAAAATATGCTCCTGCCGTTTTTGTTGAATATATAACAGACAGCAGTGGAAAAATTTTATATCGTCACAAAGCAGACGAAAAACAAGTTTTTCGCGAAGATAGTTCTTACCTACTTACAACGATGTTGGAAGAGAGCGTAAGTAGCGGGACAGCAAAGGCCTTAAATCAACTTGAATTACCTCTTGCCTCAAAAACAGGAACGGTTGGACGTGGGAAAGACAATATTGACGCTTACAACATAACTTTTTCTCCTAGCGAAGTCTGCGGTGTTTGGGCAGGAAACTTGGATAACTCTCCTATTAAAATTGCAGGTGGGAATGAACCAACACGATGCGTAAAAAAATATTTCGAAAATGCTGACACGAATGAAATCTTCACCATGCCTGAATCAATTATCGAACGGGAAATAGATTTGCTCTGTTTACAAGAAGATCATATTGTAAAATTGGCAAACACACAAACACCTAAAATCTACAAAGAAACGGCTTTGTTTTCCAGATTTAATGAACCAAAAGAAATTTCTAACAATTTTGAAAACATATCAGACGAAAACTTTGAAGTATATGAAAAAGACAAAAAAATCACTATCAAATTTGTCGCTAAACAGCAATT
>CASFYE010000047.1 GCA_949298925.1 uncultured Bacillota bacterium | reverse complement strand
TACCCAATAGTTCATTGTTTTGAGAAGCAAAATTAATAAAATATGGCGCATGAATTGATATTTCAATTCCGTATTTTTTCAGTTCTTCACCTATCTTTTGTGCGGTTTCTGTTGTCATGGTATAACCACGACCAAAAGAATATTCATAAATTTCAAGGTTTCTATCTTTCAACCATTTTCCAGCTTGTAAAGTGCTTTTATACCCTTCTTTATAAAATGATTCACTATTGCCAGCAGGACCGAATAAAGTTTTCATTTTTTCTCCTAATTTAATCTGATGTCCAATTTTAACATATTGTCATAAACTTTTCCAATTCCTAAAAAACGTTCATCATAAAGTTTGTAATCACCATCTTTTTGATTGACTTTTACTTGCGCTCCGTTCAATAACTTTTCACTAAATTTTTTGTCTAAATATAATTTCGGAAAATTAAAAAGTGTGTCTGGTTTAATTATACAAAAATTTCCTTCTTTTATTTGCTCAATAGTGAAAGCATTGTTAATCAAAAAAATACCACATCTTGTCCTTATAATGTCATAACATACAGCATATGTTGAAAAAGTCTTTGCCAAATCGCGTGCAATGGCTCTGATATATGTGCCTGCCGAACAATTTATTTCAAGCTCAAAAAAGTTTTCGTCTAATTGCCTCAATAATTTTATGTTGGAAATCTTGATTCTTTTTGGAGTCAATTTGACGTCTTCACCTTTTAATGCCAGCTCGTACGCACGGATTCCGTTAATTTTTTTCGCTGAAAAACTTGGTGGCATTTGATCTATTTCTCCGACAAAGGTTGGCAAAACCTTTTCAAGCATTTCTTTTGTTATTATTGTGTTTCCAATTTTTTCAATGTTGCCTTCGAGATCAAAAGTGTCACTTTTTTCGCCAAATTTTATTTTTGTTGTGTAGGTTTTGTCTTTATTCAAAAACAAGTCAAAAAGTTTTGTTGAAGAATTTAAAGTGATAGGTAAAAGCCCTTCTGCTTCCATATCCAATGTGCCTAAGTGGCCTGCCTTTTTAACTCCTAATGTTTTTTTAACGATGTTTACGACAGAAAATGAAGAGATTCCTCGTGGCTTTTTTACTAAAACTATTCCGCTTTCATTGTTGGTTTGTTTTGGCAATAACATTTTCTCCTTTAAGCTTTATTTATAAAATTTTCTTATCACTTTTAAAAGTTTTTTTGTTACTTTCTTTCTGCTTCCTTTTATTTTGCAACCCGATGCCATTTGGTGCCCACCGCCCCCAAATGCTTCTGCTATCAAAGAAGCGCTATATCCTGTTTTTGACCTTAAACTGCATTTGTATGTATTTTTATCAAATTGTTTAAGCAAACATGAGATATTGATATTTTCTAAGTATATAAGATCATTTGCATAGTCGATTTTATTTTGGTTTAAACCGTATTTTTTCAAGTCTTTTAATCTTACGTAGGATATTGCTATGTCGTCGTCATAAGTTTTCAACCGTTGAAAAATCAATGCTCGTATTTTTTCTGACGATAATGATTTCGTTTTAAATATGCAATTATTTACTTTCTCGGTGTCCGCCCCATAATTAACAAGTTTTAATGCATGTTCGTAGGTTTTATTGTTAACGTTGCTTGTTATAAACCTATCGGTATCACTCGTTATTCCAGCGAACAAATATGTTGCTACGGTTTGAGATGGGTTTTCTCCCATTTTTTCAATCAAATTTAATATTACTTCAGACGCAGATGAAAAATCTTCAACAATCTCCACTGTGGCAATATTGAAATATCCCTTATGATGATCTAATCTTAAAGTATTTTTATGCTTTGCAAAAAAATCACTATATTTTCCTATTCTGTCAATTACATTTGTGTCGGTAATAATACACAAATCATATGTTTTAAGTTCTTTTGAAAGCAATGAATTTTCAAAAATTGTAGTGTCAGGTTCATTGATTGTGTCATCTAAAAACATTTCTACGATTTTGCCCTTTGATTTTAAAAATTCATATAATCCAAACATAGAACCCAACGCATCGCAGTCGTATGAAATATGCGAAAACACGGCAATTGTTTTTGCCGTGTCTATCATAGAAAGCGCCTTTTTATAGTTATTCATCATTTTCTCCATTTTCTTCTAACGAAGGTATGTTTATTTTTTTAAGGAGTTCATCAACTCGTAAAGCATTTTGTAAATTTTTATCAAAAATAAACTCTAGCTTTGGCAATTTTGGCATATCAAGCATTTCGCTCAATTTATGTTTTATAAAACCCTCAGATTTTTTCAAAACTTCCAAAACAACATTTGCACGTTCATATTTGCCATCAGTAAAAGCAATTTTAACTTTGCAGTGACGAAAATCTGGAGAAACCTCAACTTTGCTAACTCCAACAAAATCGTCTATTCGAGGATCATTCATTTGTGAATGTAAAATTTGTTGTAGTGTTTTTTGTAACAATGCATTTGCTCTATCAATTCTCGTTGACATATACTACCTCTTTATTGGTTCACTGATGTAAAACTCAATTGTGTCGTCTTCTTTGAAATCGATGTTGTCTTTAAGTTTTATTCCGCATTCATAGCCTTTCAAAACTTCTGACTTTTCATCTTTGACTATTTTTAGTGATTCTACGCTTGTCTTGCCTATTTCTTCGTTGCCACGCAATACTTTCGCAATGCATCCTCGAGTAACTTTTCCGTCTTTAACCATGCACCCTGCGATTTTGCCAGCAGAGGAAAGTTTAAAGACAACACGAATTTCTGCCATACCGATGTATTTTTCTTCATATTTCACGGTAAGCAATCCGTTAATAGCGCGCGTTATATCATCAACAACTTCATATATGATTTTGTATTCTTTAATTTCGATTTTTTGTTTTTCAGCCATCTGTTTTGCTTTTGCGACAGGTTTTATGTTAAATGCAATTATGACCGATTTGGTTGCTTCTGCGAGAACTAAATCTGATTCAGTAACTGCACCAGGCGCTGCATGGACAATGTTGACCTTTGCTTCCTCATTGGATATAGGAGCAAGAGTTGCAACAAGTGCTTCCAACGACCCTTTTGTGTCAGTTTTGATGATCAAATTTAAGTTTTTAAGAGAGCCTTCATGAACTTTATCCATGAAATCATCAAGGCTTACGCCACTTGTTTTTAATGCATTTGCTTTTTTGATTTTGTCTATTCTTTCTTGGATAACTTGTTTTGATAAAGACTCACTCACTTCATAAAAAGCATCACCGGAAGATGGAACGTCATAAAAGCCTAAAACTGAAACAGGTGTCGATGGCAAAGCTGATTTTATTGATTTTCCATGCTCGTCAAACATGGCTTTCACCTTTCCATAAGTGAGACCAGATAAGAAGGAATCGCCTACGTTTAATGTCCCGTTTTGGACAAGCACAGTGGCAACAGGTCCCCTGTTTTTGTCTAATTCTGCCTCTAAGATTACACCTGTTGCAAGGTGTTTAGGATTTGCTTTTAATTCTTCCATTTCTGCAACTAACAAAATCATTGATTTGAGTTCATCCAAGCCTTGTCCTGTTTTTGCTGAAATAGGAACACATATAGTGCTACCTCCCCATTCTTCTGGCAAAAGGTCATGTTCGGCAAGTTGTTGTTTTACTTTGTCAATGTTTGCTTCAGGTTTGTCAATTTTGTTTATTGCAACGATAACAGGCACGTTTGCTGCTTTAATATGATTGATTGCTTCGATCGTTTGTGGCATAATTCCGTCATCTGCTGCTACAACCAAAATTGCGATGTCGGTTGATTTGGCACCACGTGCACGCATAGCTGTAAAAGCTGCATGACCCGGTGTGTCGATGAAGGTGATTTTTTCATTGTTAAAACTGATTTGATATGCACCAATTTTTTGTGTGATGCCACCTGCTTCACCTGCTACTACGTTGGTTTTTCTGAAAGCGTCTAGAAGCGAGGTCTTTCCGTGATCCACGTGGCCCATAACTGTTACAATAGGTGGTCGTTTTACAAGTAATGATTTATCGTCAGGTGTCTTGTTTTGGTGTTCAAACAGTTTTTCCTCCATAGTTTTTTCTAGTTTTAATTCAAGTGTGACACCAAGTTCGCTTGCAACAAGCTCGGCTGTTTCAAAATTGATGGTGGAGTTGATTGTAGCCATAACGCCTAATATCATAAGCTTTTTAACAATTTCGGCAACAGGTCTGCCAGTTTTTTCGCTTAAATCTTTTACTGTTATGTCATTTGAATTAATAACTGCATGTGTGACTTTTGGAGCCACATTTGTGTCTTGCTTCTTTTTTAATTTGTTTGTAGCTTTACGCGTGCCCATCGTTGACTCTTCAAAGTCATTATTTTCATTGAGCATGATGACGCTTTGACGACGTGAGTCAACTGCGCGCTTTGCAGGTTTGGTTTTTTCCTCTAAATTTTTCTTTTGAGGATTTTTGTTTTTGTTTCCAAAGGTCCTTTCTGGTGGGAGCACAATTGTGTCAGCTGGTTCTTTTGACGCGAAAGATCTAAAATTATTTACCTTTGTTGAAACAAATTTTGGGCTCTTAGGACCTTGTTTGTTTTGTTCAAAAGGTTTTTGTTTGTTGGCAAAATTAGGGCGTCTTTGATCTTGAAATCTGTTTTGTTGTGGGTTTTTGTTGTCAAAACGTTTGAAGTTGTTGTTTTGAGTTTTTGTATTAGAAAAGCTCGGTTGCTCGTTTTGTGGTTTTTGAACAACTGAATTTTGAACTACCTGCTCTTTCTCTTTAGGTTGTTCTGTTTTTGCTTCAACAACTTTTGTCGCTTTAACTTCGGCTTCTTTTTTTGCAATTAATTCTTTTTTAGAAGTTTGCAAGTTTTTTGCCATTTCATCTAATTGCGATTTCAACGCACGCAAATCCCTGAGCAGTTCAAGTAAACTGCCCTCTTTTTGCATGTTGTGAATCATTTTTAAATTGTTTAATGCTTGATTTGCCAAACTATTCTCCCTGATTAATATATTTTTTTATTTGCTCGCTAAGACCTAAATTTTTTATCCCTATTATCATGCATTTTTCTACACTTATTAGTTCTCCTAAATTTTCTATCTCAGCGCCTAGCACACCTTTGTTTTTAAAGTTTTCGAATATCTTTTTTGTTGATTTACCTGCATTTTTGTCAGCTAGCAAAAAATACATCTTTTTTGAATAAGTAGAAAGTTTTTCACTGCCGATTATTAAATATCCTGCTTTCTTTGCCAAGTTCAAAAGCCCTTTTAATTTTTCTCTCATTCATTCTCCAATTGTTTATAGATTTCCTCTGGCAGTTGACATTTGAAGGCTTTGTTTAATATCTTTTGCTTTTGTAGTTTTGCTCTACAAGTTGGTTCTGAGCAGACATATGCTCCTCGCCCATTCATTTTTCCTGTTTTGTCAATAAAGAATTCACCCTGTTTGTTTTTGACTATGCGTGTCATTGTTTTTTTGTCTTTCATTTCTCTGCAAACAACACACATTCTTAATATTTCATTCTTCATCTGTGTTCCCTGAAATTTCTTCTAGATCATCTAATGTTTGGAAAGAATCGTCATCGTCAAGTTCTGTCAATTCATATTCAGTTTCTTTTATCTCTTCTGTTTGTTGTGATGACGATAATGTGCTTTCTGGTTTAACCTCGATCTTCCATCCTGTAAGTCTCGCTGCTAAACGAACGTTTTGACCGTTTTTACCTATTGCAAGTGAAAGCTTGTCATCTGGGACTATTACGCGTGAAGCCATGAGGCTTTCATTTGTTTCAACACTTAAAACTTTTGCAGGGCTAAGCGCGCGAGCGATGTATTCAAGTGGGTCGTCGCTGTATAAAATCAAGTCAATTTTTTCTCCGTTTAGTTCAGAAACAATCGTGTTGATTCTAATTCCATGATTTCCAACGCATGCGCCAATAGCATCAACGTTTGCTTTGTCAGAATAAACAGCCACTTTTGCTCTGTTTCCAGGGTCCCTAGCGATATTTTTAATTTTTACTTCGCCATTATTTATTTCTGGAATTTCAAGCTCAAAAACTTTTCTAACAAAACCTACATTGCTTCTCGTAACTTGGATTTGTGGACCGCGGAAAGAATCCTTGATCTTTTTAACATAAACTTTTATTCTTTGTCCAACTTCGTATTTTTCATTTGGAATTTGATCAGATGGCAACATAATTCCTTCCACATGAGAACCTGTTATCTGAACGTATACTGTTCCATTGTCAATTCTTTTTACGATAGTAGTTAAAAGTTCGTCTTCTTTTTCGGATATTTCAGAAACTGCAATTCCTCTTTCAAGTTCTTTTAATTTCTGCATAACGACTTGCTTGGCGGTTTGTGCGGCAATTCTTCCAAATTCTTTTGTTGATTCTTCTTGCGCAACAATGTCACCGACTTTATAACTTTTTTTAATAAGTCTTGCTTCGTCGAGAGATATTTCTTTGTCTGGATCTTGGACTTCATCGACTATTGTTTTATAAGAAAAGATTCGAATAGTGTTTTTTTCTGGATTAATTTTTACACTTGCACTTTTTGCTTCTCCATACATTTTTTTATAAGCAGAGGCAAGAGCAGTTTCTAACGCCTCAATAAATTTTTCTTTGTCAATCTTTTTTTCTGTTTCTAAATCCTCTAATGCTTGAAAAAAATCTTTGTTTATCATTTTGTTCTCCTTTTAAAATTTTATAACCGGCACGATGTGTGCGATTAATGCTCTTTTTATAGTCATTAACTTGTCGCTTTGAATTATTGTGATAGTCTCATCATCATAATCCTGTAAAATTCCAACAAAAGTTTTTTTGTTATCTAATTTTTTAAACAATGTGATTTCTATTTCCTTTCCTTTGTTTCTTTCAAAGTCGCGTTTTGTTGTCAGCGGTCTGTCAATACCCGGCGAACTGACACTTAAAATATAAGGCTTGTCATCTGTTGGATTCATCTCTTCTAAAATTGGGTCGATTGCTTTTGTAACTTTTTCGCAATCTTCAATTGTTATCGGAGCGATTGAATCAATAGTAAAAATCAAATTCATTTCTCCTGCAAGTTTTTGATAACTCACTTCCACAAGTTCATAGCCTAAACTTTCTATAACAGGACGAATCTCTTTTTCGCACCTATCCTTTATTTTTGACAAAATTTCCTCCTTCTACAAATGAAGTGGGCAAACTCGCCCACTTCGAAATTCCAGTCTCTTTATTATATCATTATGTTTAACAAATTGCAAGAAAAATTTCATGATTTTTAAAATTAATTAATAGTTATGCCTTTTCGCTTAATTTTAATAAGACTTTTGCTGTCGCAAAAGCGTCATTGTAGGCTCTATGCGCACCTGTAAGGTCAATTCCAAGAGCTGTTGCAACAGTGGTAAGTTTTGAATTGCTTGTCTTTAAGTGCTTGCTTTTTGCAATTAATAAAACATCAATATTGTCATTATCTAAGGTAAGGTTGACCTTTTGGTATGCCTTTTTTAAAAATTTGTTGTCAAATTCAGTGTTATTGTAACCAGAAATCATGCAATCTTTTGTGAATTTGTAGAAGTCAATAATTGCATCTTCTATGCGTGGAGCATTTTCTACCATTTCATTTGTTATATGATTGATCTTTGTTGCGGATTCTGGAATTGAAGAAGAGGGCCTAACAAACGTGGAAAATTTTTTGGTTATCTTCCCTTTTTCTATTTTAATTGCACCAATTTCGATAATTTCGCAAGTTTCAGGGTCAAGACCTGTTGTTTCTAAATCATAAACGACTATGTCACGAGAGGCAATTGGCTCGTTGTAAACAGGGTCTTTTATAAAAATGTTTTCTTGACGATTTTCATAAATGTCTTCTATGTTTACAACTCGCCTTTTTGAAATAATTTCGCTGTCATCGTTTTCATTTGGTGGTGTCTTTAATTGAGCTAGCGTCATAGATGTTATGTAATAGGTCAGTTTTCCAGACAAGCCCACCTTTATGTCGCCAAGGCATAAGAAACAAAGATTTTCTTGTAAAGCTGAAAGTTTGGGTTGATTTGTTTTAGTCGAAAAATAAATACATTCGATTTTGTTTCCATCATTAAGCAAAAAGGTTGCGTATTTTTTCTCCTGCCCTGCCATCTTACCCTTTTTTGCCGTAAAAGATTTTATTTCAATTTTAGAAATGTTTCCAAACAATATCACAGATGACTTAGGCTTATTATTGTTTTTTATTTGCTCAGGAAAAGGAGAAATGTCTTTGCCAAAAAGTTTCTTTATTGGAGTTACTTCATATCGTGAAGTCTTTTTGGCTAAAATTTTATACTTGACAGGTGTAATCTCCTCGGGAATTTCAAAATTTTCATCTTGAATTGTTAAAACCTCAAAACTACCCAAAAAATTGTTATCCAAAAATTCTAATAATTTAATTTTAACAAATTTGTTGTCAAAATAGTCTTTTACTAATTTGCTTAGATGTAAAGTTATTTCTACTTTGTCGTTATCTTTTTTTAAAAAGATCTGTTGTTGTGATAGTTCTGATGAAATCGCTGGATAACTATCGTTAAAAAATTTAATGATTTCTTTTTTTAGTAATTTTTCATCTAAGAAACTTTTTTTAAATTTAATTCTAATTTTACTAAAAAGTGTAACATTGTTTTTTACAAAAGCCTCTATCTCTTTTCTTTCTTCATTTGTGATTTGATCAACTGTTTCAGGATATAAAAAAGTGAAGACGCATTCTTCATTTTTATAATCTAAAATTACGTCATACAATCTTAAAAAATTAAATTTCCCATTCTCATAATTGATGAGAGCCTGTGTCAATGTATCCACAACTAAATATTACAAAATAAAGTGCAAAATGTCAACAATTATTACAAAAGCAAAAAGCACACATAAACCTATGAAATGAATTTTGTTTTCTAGGCTACGTTTTATAGGCTTTTTTCTGATCCATTCAATAGTAGTAAACACAACGTGTGAGCCATCAAGTGCGGGTATTGGCAACAGATTAAATATTGCAAGGTTTGCGGATATTGCTGGAATCAAAATCAGCAAGTTGAGCCAATTTGTTTGTGTCGCTGAAGCTATCATTGTTATGGTAGAAACAGGCCCTCCTACAGCGGATATAGGCAGTTGGAAAGTGATTAGAAGCCATAATGATTTTAAAACGACCCATGCAAATCCAAAAGCGACTTCCCAGCATCTTAAAAGTGCTTCTCCAAAAGAGTAGACATATGGTGAGTAAGAAAAGCACAAATAAATGTTTTCAGAAGCCAATGTGTCTGTGCCCTCATAATATGACCTTATCACTTGAAAAGAAACCTCTTTGTTTTGTGTCTCTCCGTTTCGATTTATTGTGACATCAAACGAATATCCTTCTATCAGTCCATCAGGAGCGTATTCAATTCCTCCATAAGTGTTGTTGATATATTCAAAAGCTTCTGCTTGCTTTTTTGCAATCATATTTTGAAAAGTGTCGCCAAAAGCAAAATCAACTTTAACTCCATCAACATGTGTGACGACGTCACCTTCTTCCAACTGTGATTGTTGATATGTTTGACCTCCAATTGTGATGGTGTTTGATTTAATTTGTGGCAAATCATAACCCACAGTGCAAAGTAAAATTAATGAAAACAAAACTGCCGTTAAAAAATTCATAGTAATTCCGGCAAGAAAAACGATGATTCTCTTCCATGGTTTTTGAGCATTAAAACTGTCATCGGCAGGCACTTCATTGTCATCTTCTTCACCCTTAAATGCGCAATATCCTCCAAGTGGGAAAACACGTAATGAAACAAGCTCTCCTCGCTTATTTTTACGCTGAAAAATAGGCTTGCCAAAGCCTATCGAAAACTCAGTGATTTTGAATTTTAATATCCTTCCCGCAATATAATGGCCGAGCTCGTGAACGAGCACCATGAACAATAAGATTATTATTGCGACAACAATATAAAGGACATAAGTTAAAGCTTGCATTATTCTCCTATATCAACAAAATTACAAAAGCTATTAATAAATAAGGTGCTACAAATATATATGAATCAATTCTGTCTAGCATTCCGCCATGTCCTGGCAAAGCCTTGCCACTGTCTTTAACTCCCGCTTTGCGTTTTAAAAAAGATTCAAACAGATCGCCAGCTTGTGCTATAATCGAACCTATGAAAACTATTATAAGCAATTTCCAAATTTCTATTGCATTAATGCTTGCAGAAAAATAGTCGATAGAAGCTAGGATAAGATAGATACATGCAGAAAGCAGTGTGCACCAAAGAGTTCCGCCTATTGCCCCAGAAACAGTCTTTTTTGGGCTGATGTTTGGAGCCAATTTTTTGCCCCCGATAAGCATACCAGTTAGCATAGCAAAAGAATCTGTTAACATAGGAATTATGAAGGCAAAAAGCAAAACTATAATTGAAAGTTTTGAATTATAATTTGCAACTGATCCAAAATTAATTTCATCGATATGATTGATTAAACTCATCATCATAAACAAGAAAGATGGATATGTGAGCGAAATCATTGTGTGAATGGAACGCTTAAAAACAAATTTTGCATTTGTTGTGTTTTTAATTTCGCGAATCTTAATTTCATTATTGACAGCTTTTTTTCTAAATATATCAATAATGAATGCAAAAATTGCCCCAACCAAAACTAAGATAACGTTTATCAAGACAATATATTCAAAGCCAAGTTTGAAATAATATCCTAAAATATTGCCTGTTAATATCAATGCTGGGAATATCATCGACACGATTATATTGTTGTATAATCCTGCCCTAGAAAGTATTTTTGAGCATTCAAATGCAGCAACTGCGGAAACAATAGCAAAGAAAAAATCAAAAAAATATGGACTAACATAAATTTTTAAAACAAACAGTAATGCGATTGTTAGCACAATTGCTAATGAAGTTAATAGCCTAGTTTTCATCAGTTTCCTCCAAATCTTCTCTTTCGTTTAGAAAAATTCTCTAAAGCTAAATCAAGCTCTTTTTTGTCAAAATCTGGCCACATCTTTTCTGAAAAGTATAATTCTGCGTATGAAACCTGCCATAGCATAAAATTTGACAGTCTCATTTCGCCACTTGTTCTTATGACGAGGTCAGGATCTGGGAAATCTTTTGTGTAAAGATTGTTTGATATATCTTTTTGCGTTATTGACGTTTTACCACTTTTAATCGCACTATTGACGGCCTGAACTATATCCTCCCTTCCACCGTAGTTTAAACAGAAACCTACTTTTAGCGTATTACAACTTTTGGTTGATGATGTTATCGTTTTTAAAACTTTTACAACTCTTTCTGGGAAACGTTTAACATCTCCAAATATTTCAACTTTTATATCATTTTCTAGAAAAAAATTTTCACCAGATTTGAAATATTCTTCAATTAGATCTATTAGCCCTTCGACCTCATCAATATCCCGTGACCAATTTTCCGTTGAAAAACAATAAAAAGAAGCATATTCGATTTTTTCTTTTAAAAGTTCAATCAATGTGTTTTTTAAGTTTTTTACTCCCTGCCTATGTCCAAATAAAGCAGGCATTAAACGTTTTTTTGCCCAACGTCTGTTGCCATCAACAATAAAAGCGATATGTTTTGGTTTTGCCATGGAATCTCCAAATCTTATATCTCCAAAATTTCCTTTTCTTTTGTGGCAAAAGTTGCGTCAACCTTTGTGATATAGTTGTCCAAAATTTTTTGGACATCATTTTCAAGCGAACTTTGTTCATCTTCGCTGATTTCGTTGTTTTTCTTTAAATTTTTAATTTTGTCCATGGTGTCGCGTCTTGCAGAGCGCATGGCGACCTTTGTGTCCTCAGCAATTTTTTTAGTTTGTTTTACTATTTCCTTTCGTCTTTCCTCTGTGAGTTGTGGGAACACCAATCGAATCGTTTTTCCGTCATCAGTTGGCGTGATCCCGATGTCTGATGCAGTTATCGCTTTTGTGATGTTTTTAATTTGAGAAACATCCCAAACAGATATACACAGAATCCTTGCTTCCTGAACTGAAATGTTTGCCATCTGTTTTATCGGTGTTGGCGAACCATAGTAGTCAACAACAATTTTGTCTAATATGCGAGGGTTTGCTCTACCTGCTCTGATAACAACGTATTCGTTGACTTGATGATTGTGTGCTTTTTCAAGTTCTTCTTCATATTCAAAGAAAATCTCATCAACAATATCTTGATTCATGTTTTCTCCTGTTAAAAAATTTTGTGAGATCATCACACGTGAATTATACTAAATATATAATTTTTTTCCAAATAAAATACTCTATATTACATTTCTTTTTAATTTTAAATATAAAAAAAGCCCGCATTTGCGAGCTTATGTTTATTGCATTTGTTTTGCAACTTCTTCAGCAAGATTGTCTTGACGTTTTTCAAGGCCCTCACCCATTTCGTAACGAGTAAATCTGCGAATAGAAATTTTTTCACCTATTGTAGCAGTAGCCTCTGTAAGCACAGCTTGAATAGTTTTTGAAGAATCTTTAACAAATTCTTGATCTAACAAGCAAAAATCTTTGTAAAACTTAGCGACTCTGCCCTCTACCATCTTTTCAATAATAGCATCTGGCTTTCCTTCGTTTTTTGCTTGTGCTCTCAAAATATTTTTCTCTTTTTCAAGCACATCTGCTGGGACTTCTTCACGTGAAACGTATTTAGGATTTGCAGCAGCGATTTGCATTGCGATGTCCTTAACAAGAAGGTTGAAAGCATCTGTTCTAGCAACGAAGTCAGTTTCGCAGTTTACCTCAACAAGCACGCCAATCTTTCCACCCATATGAATGTAAGATCCAACAACACCCTCAGATGCAATTCTGCCTTGTTTTTTTGAAGCCGCAGCGATTCCTTTTTCTCTGAGCCAAGTGGTAGCCTTTTCAAAATCACCGTTTGATTCTGTCAAAGCTTTCTTGCAATCCATCATTCCTGCGCCGGTTCTTGCTCTCAACTCGGCGACGTCTTTTGCTGTAAACATCAATTATTCTCCTTTTGGTTCAGATTTTTTTGTCGTCTTCTTTGCTGGCTTTGGTTTTTCTTGTTGATTTTGCTCAGCATCTTCAACTTTTGTTTCTGCTTTTTCGGTTTCTGCTTTTTCAACTTTTTCAACTGTCTTTTTAGCAGGTTTTTTCTTAGCAACCTTTTTTTCTTTGTCTTCTGGTTTTACATCTTCAATTTGCATTTCTTTGATTGCTTCTTCAAGATTGACAGCTTCATCTTCTGCCTGTTCGTTTTCGTCTTTTTTAAGAGAAACACCTTCTCTTGCTTCGATAACTGCGTCAGCGATTGCAGAAGCGATGAGCTTGACTGACCTTATAGCGTCATCATTTCCAGGAATGACGTAGTCTATGCCTGATGGATCACAGTTTGTGTCAACAAGGCCAACCATAGGTATGCCTAACGACAAAGCTTCCTTAACGCAAATATGCTCATTGCTTGGGTCAACAACGAAAATTACACCTGGCATTTCGCGCATGTCTTTAATTCCGCCAAGGTTTTTTTCAAGCTTGTCACGCTCGCCTTTAAGAATAGCAACTTCCTTTTTTGGAAGAAGATCAAACTCGCCAACTTTTTCCATTTGGTTTAATTTGTTTAATCTTTCAATTCTTTTCAAAATTGTCCTAAAATTTGTCAAGCAACCACCAAGCCAACGATTGCTTACGTAAAACATACCGCAACGCTCAGCTTCCTCTTTAATTGCATCTTGTGCTTGCTTTTTTGTGCCTACAAACAGCACACTTTTCCCTGATGCCACAACATCGCGAACAAACATGTACGCTTTGTCTACAAGTTCACTTGTCTTTTCAAGATTGATAATATGGATATCGTTTCTAGCAGCAAAGATATAAGGCTTCATTTTAGGATTCCATTTTCTTGTTTGGTGTCCGAAGTGAACGCCGGCTTCAAGAAGTTGTTTCATTGAAATAACCGACATTATTTTTTTCCTCCTTTTAGTTTTTAGTCTTCCCCGCTCCGTTTTTTGCTCTCTCAAACAACCTGCGAAATACCCAACTTTTCACATAGGCAACAAATGAGAAATGGGAAACGGGTGATTATTTGTCTCAATGACGAAAGAGATTGTAACATAATATGAAAAAAAAAGCAAGCATTTTAGCTTGCTTTTTCTTGTAACTTTTCAGATTCAGCAGGTTGTTTTTTATTTTTGTGTTTAAATGCGATTGACCAAAGCCCTGGGGCAAGGAAAATTGTGCTGTAAAAACTTGACAGAACTCCAATGACTATTGGGAAAGCAAAGGCGCGAATATCACTGACACCGATTATTCCCAAAAGTAGCATACAAATTAAACCTATCACAGCAGAAAGAATTAATGTCGTCAAAGTTTCTTTTATTGTTGTGTTTGCAATATTTTCGTTTGTTTCCCCATCAAATCTGCCTGAACGTTGATATTCTTTTAATCGACTCAAAATTATTATTAAGTTGCAGGTTGAATAAATCATGACAACGACAAGTGATGCAATAAAGGCAAAATTTACTGTAAACCTTAACATAGCAACCAAACTTGATGTTATTAAAATATCGTGGAACAGACATAATCCAGCTAAAAATGCGCTTGTTAGTCCAAAACGAAGACCTATATAGATTGATATGAGAATGATAGTGACAAATATAGCAAGAAAAGCATTTACAACCATTTCTGTCGAGGCGCTTGGTGTTATTATTCCCCCATTTAAAACAGCATTTTGATCAGCAGAAAAATTAAACTCTTCGCTTATTCTTGCCTGAATGCTTGAATTGATTGATGCAATTTTATCTGCATCATCATAACTGTTTTGATATTTAACAACTATCGCCTGTCCATGATAGACCCCAAGTTCAGCAATGTCAATAGTAGTTTTTTGATACGATGCGCCTTTTATGTCAAATTCTTCAAGCACTTTTTCAATTTGATTTTGCATTTGGGTAAACTCAGCATTGTCGTCAATATTAAAAGATTGTGCATCAGTAATCAATTCTTCATCATTGGCATATACGGTCATAATCGAGCCACCTGTGAAGTCAATACCGAAGTTAAATCTAAGAGTGCAAGCCAATATCAATCCAACAAAAAATATCGTTATAGATGGTATAATAAACCATTTCAAGTTTTTTGCAAAGTTGAATTTAGAATTTGCAATAGTTTCATCAAAAGAAAATTTTGTTTTCTTATATGTTTTTGATGTCATTTGTCACCTCCTTCTTCTAAGAGGATTTCGCTTGAAGTCTCATCACTCAATGCTTTTGAACGAACAAGGCTCATGCGTTTTGCATTTGTTGAATTTAATGGCAGATACCATTTGACGAGCAATTTTGTAACGACCAAAGAACAAAATGCGGAGATGATTGAACCAACTAGCAATACCATAGCAAAATCTTTAATTGCCACTGTTCCAAGGATATATAAAAGGATTGATGAAATCAAAGTTATTATGTGAATGTCTAATATTGGCCATAAAGATTTTTTGAAACCGTTTTTAACTGAAAGAGGTATCTTTCTACCGCTAGCATATTCCCTTTTTATTCGTTCGAAAATTACTATATTGCCGATTGTAGCTAAGGCAAATGATATTAAAACACCGGCGAGCCCTGGCAATGACATTCTAATAAAAGGCACTGCCATAAGAAAGAATGAATATAGAATTGTAAAAATAACAAGAGAAAAACATGCCAACAATCCTAATTCTCTGTATCTTATAAGCAAAAGTAACATTACTAAAAATGCGACTACTCCTAAGGTAACTGCACTCAACAGCAAAGCATCTTTTCCAAGTGAGGCAGACACAACAGAAATTTCTGATAATGAAAGATTTGCTGAATAAGAGCCACTTGTAATTTTAATGAAATACTCGGCTGCTGAAGAAGATGAAGTTATAGAGCCACCTGAAATAAAGGCTGTCGTTGAGTTTTCAATAAAATTGTCCGCCGTAAGTGAAATGGCACTTTCCTCACCCACAAAAGCGTAAATTGTAGAACTGTTTGAAGCCTGATTTGAAAGTTTGTTAAATTTTTCTTTTGCGTTTGATTTAAATTCAACTGCGACACCATAAGAACTACCGTCAGAACTTGTGCTAACATAAACATTTGATATGTCCTTGCTTGAAAGATAATCACCAGTAGGATTTGTTATATCAAAATTTTGATTTGACGACAAATACAGTGAAACAGGTTCACCTATTATTTCAAAAAGATCAGTGAAATCATTTTCTTGATTTGATATTTCTATTCTAATTTTGTCAGAACCTTGCTGTTCAATCACAGAGTCGTTGATGCCATAATTGTAAAGCATGTCGTTGAGCCCTGAAATCGTTGATAAAATTGCACTTTCAAGGTCATCTGTTACGCTTGCTTTTGAGACCGAAGCATCATAAGTGACAGCGGTGCCACCACTTAAATCTAAACCCAATGGAATTGAATTTACAAAACCATTGTAATGATAAACCGTTCCTGCAACGTTAAATGAAGCAAATGTAAGCACTAAACCAAGTGCAACTATGATTGCTAGTATTGAAAATTTCCAAATCGAACGTTTTTTTGACATTAAAACCTCTTGTTAAATTGTTACCTATTTAGTATACAAGTAAAAGAGGAATGTGTCAAATGTTTTTTTATTTACTTCGTATTTTTTTTGATATTAACACAAATAATGCCACAAATTCCACCAATAATTGAGCCAAAGATAATGTCGTTTACAAATGTTCTATCAAAAACAAAGCTATGATTGAGGGCTGAAAAAGCAAAGAAAGCAATAATCGTGTAAACGCAGCCTATCAGTAATCCACTTGCAAGGCCCATCTCTTTTTGTTTTTTAAGCCCAAGGAAAACTCCCAAGAAAACACTTATGCCTTTAATTACTTGATTTATCGGAGTAATTAAATTTTCTGATAGCGGTGTGAATTTAAGACAAAATGCAAACACGAGTATACTGACAAGACTAATGCAAACTGCATATGCACTTCCTCTTAATATTGAAAAGCAAACAGACTTAGCTCCTTTTTGTCCTTCCATCTTTTTTGCTTTTATCTTCATAATTGACTCCTTTTTATAAAAATATACCATAATAACATTATGCCGAAGGTTGCTTACATATGAAGATAAAATAAAAAAGCTTCCATTCGGAAGCTTTAAACTACTTTGTTGAATTCTTTTTTGTTGAAGTATTGCTTGTTTTTCTTTCTTTTTTTGGTTGCTCAGTTTTTTCCTCTTTTTCTTCAACCTTTTCTTCTTTAACCTGAGCAGGTTTTTCTTCTGGTAAATCTTTTGCAACAGGAATTTGATCAGAAATCACAGAATAGATTGCGTATGCGTCGATTGTCATGTAACTCTTGTAATTTCCAGAACCTGTTTCAATAGTTATTTGCTTTGAATTGCCTTCCAATCTGATATCAACAATTTTGCCGTAAACTCCACTGGTTGTAAGAACTTTGTCACCCTTTTTCAATGAGTTTGTCCTTTCGGCAATCTTTTGATTTTCTTTTTTGTTTTTTGTAAACATAATAATTGGATAAGCAACAAGCAAAACCGCGATTAAGCAGATTAAAATAATTTGTGTTGTGTCTAATGCTAACAATATTGACATATTATTTCTCCTTTTGATGATTTGATTATAGCAAATGGAATTGAGTTTTCAAAGCAATTTTATTATATTTTTTTAGTTTTTATTTCATTTTGTAATCTTTCTACAAAATCTGACAATTTTAAACCGCTCTTATTTTCGTTTCCTCTGCCTCGCAAAGAAATTGTTTGGTTAGCAATTTCATCATCTCCAACGATGATTTGATATGGCAATTTAAATGAAACTGCTTCTCTAATTTTATAACCTATTTTTTCATTTCTAGTGTCAACAGTAGCTCTTATATTGTTTCGTTTAAGTTCATCTAAGATCTTGTTTGCATATTCATTTGCTCTATCAGTAATTGGCAAAATTCGAACTTGTTCAGGAGCCAGCCAAAGAGGAAATGCTCCGGCAAATTTTTCTATAAGATACGCAAGCGTTCTTTCATAGCATCCTACACTGCTTCGGTGAATAATTATTGGAACTTTTTTCTGCCCATCTTTATCCGTGTAATACATCCCAAATTTTTCTGCTAGCATTTGATCTACTTGAATAGTGATAAGCGTGTCTTCTTTCCCATATACGTTTTTAATTTGGATATCTAATTTTGGGCCATAAAATGCCGCTTCTCCAATTCCTACTGCGTATGGTATTTCTAAGTGATCCAAAATCTTTTGCATTGTTGATTGCGCTTCGTCCCATTGTTGAGGTGTTCCGATATATTTATCTTTATTATTTGGATCCCATTGAGAAAATCTGTATGAAACATCTTCATATAAGCCCAAAGTTTTTAGCATATAAATAGCAAGTTCCAAGCAACCCTTAAACTCTTCTTCAAGTTGTTCTGGTGTACATATCAAATGACCTTCGGAAAGAGTAAATTGTCTAACACGAATTAGGCCATGCATCTCACCGCTTGCTTCCTTTCTAAACAAAGTTGACGTTTCATTATATCTTAGAGGTAAATCTTTATATGAGCGTCCTTTATTCAAATAACATTGATATTGAAATGGGCAAGTCATTGGCCTAAGAGCTAAAACTTCTTTGTCTTTTGTTTCGTCGCCAATTATAAACATTCCATCTTTATAATGATCCCAGTGTCCTGAGATTTTATATAGATCACTTTTTGCCATATATGGTGTTTTTGTAAGTTGCCAACCTCGTCTTTCTTCCTCGTCTTCAACAAATCTTTGTAAGATTTGTAAAACTTTTGTCCCTTTTGGAAGCATAATTGGTAAACCTTGACCAATATAATCAACAGTTGTAAAAAGTTCAAGTTCTCGGCCCAATTTGTTGTGGTCACGCTTTTTTGCTTCTTCCAACATTGCCACATATTCAGCTAATTGTTTTTTGTCAGCAAAAGCATAAGCATAAACCCTTTGCAACATCTTATTTTTTTCGTTTCCTCTCCAATATGCGCCGTTTACGGCATGTATTTTGTAAGCGGAGGATTGAAGTTCACGAGTAGAATTCACGTGTGGGCCTCGGCATAAATCAACGAAGTCCTCACCTAAATAATAAAGTGAAATCTATTCATTTTCTGGTAATTCGCGGATAAGCTCTTCCTTAAACTCATTTCCTTTAAAGATTTCTAGTGCCTTTTCTCGTGAAACCACCACTCTTTTAAACTCTTCACCCTTATTGATGATTTCTTTCATCTTTTTTTCAATTGTAGAAAAATTTTCTGGCAAAATAGATTCGTCTAGGTCTATGTCATAATAAAAACCATCGTCTATTGCTGGGCCTATTGTGAGTTTTGTTTTAGGATATAGTTGCATAATAGCTTTTGCAAGAACATGCGCAAGTGAATGTCTAACTATTTTAATTTTTTCGTTTTTATCAATTTTCTTTTCCATATTTTCTCCTTTTGGGCAAATAAAAAACGCCCTTAAAAATTTAAGGACGATTAGATAACCGCGGTTCCACCTTAATTGCACTTTTTTTGTGCCACTCAATTGATTTAGTTTTTGCTTCAACATTAAAAGTGGTTTCGTGTTCTTCCTCCGCCTAAAGTTTTTCACCAACCAACTTTTCTCTATATGCTTATGGAAGATCTACTTGTCTTCTAACTCTGCTTGTTAGCATTATATTACACAAAAATAAAAAAATCAAGCAAAATTTAAAAAAAGTTAAATGTTATTTTAAAAATGGTGAAACGTTTGCTATTGTTTCTTTAGCAGACTTTGAAAAATTCAAATTAACTCTATTATCAAAAATAGTTTTCATAAGTTCAATTGCATGGTTTTCGTTTTTACAATAAACATTAATTTTTTGCGGAGACATGTCAATAAGTAAAGAAATCAAAGCTGTTGCACACAGCCTTTCACCTTTTTCACCGTTGTCGTATATATAGTAGTTCTCGTTTTCATCTTCAATTACGTCGATTTCGTCTTTACATATATCTAAGTTGTCAATTAAAAATTTTAGTAGATCATTGAATGCATCGGTCGAAATCAAATAATCACGATTTTCATTTGCAAGTTTAATAAGTTCTTGCCATTTTTCACGTAATTTGACTAACTTAAATTTATAAAACGAAGTTAAATACAAGTTACCTTCAAACGTTAAATTTTTTGAAATAATAAAATAGTCGGTTTCTTTATCAAAATTGATTAGCGCTTTTTTAAATGCTATCATACTCATTTCATCTTTGTTGGACAAACAAAGATGTTTGTCTAAAAACTCTTCTTTAAAATAGTTGCAAATAATAAAACTAACTGCCTTTAATAAGCATATCTCCATTTCTTGTTTGTAAGTTTTGTCGACTGCAATAACGATTTTACGATTAGAAGACTGTTTTGTAAGTACGACTATGCCGTTATGCTTCAACACCTCTTTTTTAACAATATTTAAAAATGAGGAAACGACTTCTTCACTTTCTTGATTAAAGGTAACTGAATACTCCCACATACAAACCCCTTGCTGTAATTACTAGTTTATTTGTATGCAATACTAAAAAAAATACTCGCATTGTAAAGCAAGTATTTTGTGAATTTTTGTTGTTAAGACAATTTAAGCCTTTGCAGTTTTTTTCCTTGTTACATTATTTTTATTTTTTGTCGACGCCGAATTCGTTTTTTTAGATTTGCTTTTTTCTTTAAAATTTTTTACTTTAATATTAATTATCTTTCCATCTTTAATTTCATACATTATGTCATAGATGTCATCGTATGAATCGCTGTGAGTGAAAACAATGATGGTTTTGTTGTCTATGTTATTCTGAATAAGACTTTTAATATTGCTTCTAAAATGTTCTGGGCAATCCTCAGGCAATTCATATATCATCAAAATTTTGCAATTTGACAGTGTCGCTCTTGCAAGGCCAATTAAAAAATTTGTAGCGCTTGAATTTACCTGTGAAATGTCGGTATCGTATCCTTTGGGTAAATCTAAAATATCTTTATGCACACCTACTTTTTCACATATTTCCTGAATTTTAATAAAATCTTGCTTTGTTACTAGTAAATTTTCTTTTATAGATCCCTTAATAAATGTTGGATGAGAAGAACAATAATTTATATGTTCTTTAAAATTTTTCACATCATAATCAAATAAATTTAAGTTGTCTAGCAACACCAAACCTTTATCTGGTTTTATGTATCTTCTAAGCAAGTTAAAAACAATTCTTTTCCCGCTCCCTTTTTCACCTTTAACAACGTTTACTTTATTCATCATAAAGGATATATCGACATTTGTTAACGTCCCATAATATGCTGAGGTTTTATCGTCATTTTTATAATTGACTTCTATTAATCCTAGGTTATATCCTGGAGCGCTGTTTATTTTCCCATATTGCATCAATTCCTTATCATTAAGACTTAAAATAAGATTTACTCTTTCAACATCAACTTTCATTCTTCCAAAATTTTCGCCACTATTGTAAATTTTGTTTATACGCGATACTCCATTGGATAAGTAAGGAACAATTACTAGATATGCTTCCATGCCCAATTGTCCTTTGCTGACAAAATATATCATTATTGCAGTAGCTAAATAGATAAAAATATTCCATATTGCAAAGTATATATATTCACGAAATGAGTATAATTTGTAATAATTATTATACACATTTCCATATTTTTCAACGGCGTTAGATATTTCTTCTTCATATGATTCTTTTGCGTTTAACTCAGTGATAATATCCTTGCCTTCTATAATCTTATTATAGGTAATTAAGACATTGTCACTTTCTCGATATCTTGCTTCTAGATTTTTTCTAATTTTATTGTTTAAATACCTTAAAACAAAATAATTAATAACTCCTACTATCATAACAATTAACGCTGCATAAATATTTAACGTAGCCATAATAAAGAACATGACAGCAAATTGAATAAAATCAGAAATAAACACTGCAATTGTATCAGCGAATTCTCCTAAAAACTCCATATTATTTAAAACAGTGCTAATTATTTTTTCTTTTGGGAAAGTAGAGGTTTTTTTTCTTTCATATTTTAAAATCTTTTGATAGATTTTTTTAGCAATATTGCATCTAACAACAACGTGGTTTTTCCCATAAAATTTATACTCTAACTGAAGCATTACGTTTCTTAAGAGAATTAACAAAAATTCTATGGCTAGATATATATAAGCCATTTTCCAATTTCCTTCGTATAGGCTATTGATAGTGAAAGCTGCGAAATACGAGGTAATAGTGTAAAAGACGGCATAAAAGCTGTATGTTAAAATTTGTAAAGTTAAGTATGCTTTGCTTGGTTCAGCTAATTTATACCATTTTTTTAAGATATTTTCCTCTTTTTGTCGTTTCATTTAGTCTTCCTCTTTTTATTTTGTCCTAAATAACATCGTTTGATTTTCCCTTTTGAAATTTCATATGTTATGTCAGCGAGATTATCATATTTATCGCTGTGAGTAAAGACTATTACCGTTTTGTCAAAAGTATAGTTTTTTAATAATGATTTTACGTTATTTCTAAATTTATCAGGCGCATCTTCAGGTATTTCATAAATCATCAATATCTTACAATTTGAAAGGACAGCTCTTGCTAATCCAATCAAAAACAATGTGCTACTTTGATCAATTTGAGAAATTTTTGTATTAAACCCATCTGGCATTTTTGATATTGTTTCGTAAACTCCTACTTGTTTACAAACGTTATCAATTTGATTTTGATCTTTGTTTACTATTAGTAAATTTTCTTTAATTGTTCCATTAATAAATGAGGGATGCGAAGAGCAGTAATTGATATGAGATTTGAAGGTTTTTTCATCATAATCTAGTAAGTTTAAATTGTCTAGTAAAATTATTCCGTTGTCTGGCTTTATGTATCTTCTAAGCAAATTAAAAATTTGCCTTTTCCCACTTCCCTTTTCACCTTTTATTAAGTTAATTTTATTCATCATAAAAGATATGTCAGCTTCAATCAATTTCCCATAAAATTTTGAATTTTTATCTTTGTTTTGGTAACTTACATCTATCAGTCCTAAATTGTACATAGGTGTATCGCTTACGATTTGGCCGTATTGAATAATCTCTTTTTCATTCATATTCATAATTAAGTTTATTCTGTTAACATCGGCTTTCATATTCTCGAAATACTTAGCCAAGTCAAACAAATCGGTCAACTTCTGAGTTCCAGATGATAAATAAGGAACTATAATTAGATATATTTCCAAAGATAAATTTCCATTGCTAACAAAATATATTAATAACGCTGTTGTTATGTAAACAATAAAGTTCCAAGTTACAAAATGCATGTTGGTTTTCAACGAAGAGACTTCATAGTATTTTGCGTAAGATTTTGCATGGTTGCGAACGCTTTCAACAACTTCATTTTCATATTCTTTTGTTAATCTGTACTCATTAATCAGTGCACTGCCATCAATGATTTTTGAATAAGAGTGAAACATGTCATCTTTTTTGGTGTATCTTTCACTACGAATACTTCCCAACTTTTTGTTATAATACCTATAACAAAAAAAGTTAAAAATTCCCAAAACAAAAACAATTAATCCAGCCCAAACATTTGCAATAAAAATGACTGTCAATGTGATGATTACTTGAATCGAATAGGATATGATTGCAGCTATAGTATCTGCAAAAGTAGCTGAATCGCCAGAGTTGTTAAAAGCGATATTAGCAACTTTCTCCTTCGATATTCCATCCTTTTTAGAGAAATCTGATTTTAATATTTTATTAAAAATTTTTCTAGCAATTACTTTTCTTATATGAATATATTGTTTGCCAAAATATGTATATTGAAAATGATATGCTAAACATCTAATTACAATAGTTAGCAATTCTAGAAATAGGTAAAAAAAAGCACCTTCCCAATTTTGTTCGTAAAGGCAGTTAATAGTTTTGGCAGCGAATATTGTAATAATTGTTAAGAAAACAGTGTAAACAATATAAAAAAGAATTTGCATCGCAAAATAAAATTTATTTGGCTCTGCCAATTTAAACCAAGTTTTTATAATGTTTTCCTTTTTTTCTTTATCCATAATTGATTAGATAATATAACAATCTTCTAATCAAAGTCAAATAAATAGTCGCGAAAAAAAGAACAACTTGAAAGTTGTTCTTTTTTTCGTAGGTTACTTTCTAGCACACTTAGATTCTGATTTAGCAGAATTTGAGCAAGCTCTTTCGCTTGAAGCCTCCATGCTCTTGTTTTGTTGAGCACCGGATTTTGCCGACTTCTTGCTTTGTTTAGCAGCTTTTTTGCCGAACATATTTCACCTCCTATAATTCAGGTTTCCCTGTGCTTTTATTGTGAGCATAAAAGATGAAAATTATACTAGACTTATTTGTTATTGTCTGTTTTTTTCTTTTTTGCTGTTGAGCTTGTTGTTGTCTTTGCTTTTGTAGTAGTAGTTTGCTTTTTTGAAGCTTTTTTGGCTGTTGCTTTTTTCTTTTCTTCTTCTTCAACTAATGAATAATATTGATCAAAAACTGCAATAGCGATTTCTTCATTTTCTTCCAAATTTAAAACTGCCTCACCGTCATCATCTTCGTCAACTCTAAACACTATGGCCTCATCATCATTGATGCCTTCAATCTTTGATATAGGTTTTAAAATACAATATAGTGCATCCTCTCCGTAAGGAATAACAGCTATTTGATCAAATTTTAATCTTTTACCATTAGTATCGGTCATATAAATTGGTGCGGTGTTATTCTCATCTAACAGCACGTCAAGTAAATCAACCTTAACGATTTCCTCTTCTACCTTCTTTTCATCTTTTTTTGTTGCCATGTTTTTCCCCTTTTAATTTTTTGTGTTGAGATAATCCTGCAAGATTATTTGCGCTGCTACCATATCCAAAATCTTTTTTCTTTCTTGCCATGACTTTTTTGTTCGTTTTAACAATTCGTCTGCTTCCAAAGAAGAATACCTCTCGTCGCAATAATCAACTTCTAGCCCACACCTATCTTTTAACTGTTTGCCAAATTCTTTGGTGAGCACAGTTCTTTGTCCTTCCGAACAATCTGCGTTTAAAGGTAAACCAATAATGATTTTGGTGGCGCCTTGATTTTGGATAAGATTAACTAGATATTGCAAGTCTTCTTCTAACGATGTTCTTTCATAAACCTCATAAGCAGAAGCAATAGTTCCCGTTAGGTCAGAAAATGCAATTCCTATCCTCCTGTCGCCATAGTCTAGACAAATATATCTTTTGGACTTAATCATCAGTTTAATTATATCCTAAGAAACAAAAGTTTGTCAAACAATTTACTTACATTCAAGCAAATTTTTACCAAAATTTAAGTTAATTGGCAAAGGCACCTTAAATTTTAACCAACTTTCCATGGCTTCATGCAATATACTTGTTATTATCTTCTCTTCACCAGGGAAAATATCTAAGACTAGTTCATCATGTATTTGTAAAATAAGTTGTGATTTAAGATTGTTCTTTTTAATCAAATCAACTACATTTAGCATGCTAAATTTTATAATATCAGAGGCAGTTCCTTGCAATGGCATATTCATTGCCACACGCTCTCCAAAAGCTTGCAAATTTTTATTCGATGATGACAATTCAGGGATGTGCCTAATTCTGCCATATTTTGTTTTTATATAGCCATTCTTTTTAGCGAATGCGATGTTGCTACTTGAAAACTCCTTAACTTTTGGATATCTGACGTAATAAGAATCAATATATTCTTGCGCACTTTGACGAGAAACTTTTATGTTTTGAGATAATCCATACGCGCCGATACCATAGATAACACCAAAATTGACAGCTTTTGCTTCTCTACGCATTTTCGTTGTAACCTCATTAGGTTCCACATGAAAAATCATACAAGCTGTTTGAGTGTGAATATCTTTGCCTTGTTTAAAAGTTTCAATCAATTTTTCCTCACCTGACATTTCTGCAAGCAGTCGAAGTTCAATTTGACTGTAATCAGCGCTAGCAATTTTGCCTCCGTCAAATTTTGATATAAAAATTTTTCGCAAGCTTGCCGAGTCGTTGTCATTTGCAGGTATGTTTTGCAAATTTGGATCGGAACTTGACAATCTTCCTGTGCTTGTTAACGTTTGATTAAAATTAGTGTGAATTATGCTTCCTTCTTCATAGCAAATTTTCTTATAAACATTGACATAAGTCGATTTTAATTTCTGATATTTTCTGAAATCAATAATTTTTTCTATAATAGGATGGTCAAATTTTAGTTCCTCTAAAACATCGATCCCTGTTGACCTTTTTTTGTTTTGCCACGCGTTTAATTTTAGTTTGTCAAACAATATACCAGCCACTTGTTTAGGTGAATTGATGTTAAATTCTTCCCCTGCGAAATCGTAAATTTGTTGCGTGAGTTCATCTATTTTTTTAGAATAATCTTTATCGAGTTCATCAAGACTGTCTTCATCAATTTTAAAACCATCTTTTTCCATTTGAAATAGCACTCTGCAAAGAGGAAGTTCAAGATTAAAATATAGATTTTCTAGTTCCATATCCTTCAACTCGTTAAGCAGTTGTTTTTTTTGTGCAAACCATTCATTGCAAGAACCAGTAACCTGTGGTAAAGGCTTGCCTGCATACAGAAGATAAGTCGCGATTGACAAATCAAAGAAGTTGACTAATTTAATGTTCATTGATGACAATTTATGCATGTCAGCTTTTGCAGACTTTGTTATTTTTAATATAGTTTCATCTTCAAACATCGGTTTGAGTTTAATAAGAAAATCAGTAAGCGTTATGGTTTGTGAAAACATGTCAAATGTTGGACTTAAATAAAAGATTTCGTCATCGTTTATCGCGAATTCCATTTTTTCAAAATCATACGAAAGAGTGTTTGATATTCTGCCAACAAAATCATTAAGTTTTTCTTGGGAGTCAATTAAAACTCTTGTAAGTAAATCATTTGAAACAGTAAAATTTGAATTAGAAAAAAGTTCATGTTTCCTTAGTAAAGACGAAAAATTGTAGGCTTCAAAAAAATCTTTCACTTCATTAGAAAAAGGAAATTGATAATTTGGCAAATCGTAATCTATATTCAGCTTACAATTCGTCTTAATTGTGGCGAGCTCGTATGACATAAACGCCGTCTGTTTGCCTTGAACAAGTTTTTCTTGCAGTTTGCCTGAGATTTTGTCAATATTGTCATAGAGGTTTGCAATCGTCTTAAATTCATCAAGTAGCTTTGTCGCTGTCTTTTCACCAATACCTGCTACACCAGGGATATTGTCTGAACTGTCGCCCATTAAAGCTTTGAGATCTATAACTTGACTTGGTGATAACCCAAATTGTTCTTTTAATGCCTTTTTGTCAATTTTGTTTAAAACAGAAACGCCTTTCATTGTCAACCAAACATTTGTTTCGTCGTCAATAAGTTGTAAAAGATCCCTGTCACCAGACAATATAATTTTTTTGCCAGGAACATTTTTTGCAATACTGCCGATGATGTCATCAGCTTCTATCCCATCTTCTTCTATAACAGGGATATTCATTAACGATAAAAGCTTTTTGATTTGTGGGAATTGCTCAATTAATTCGGGAGGTGTTGCCTTTCTAGTCCCTTTGTAATCGGGAAAAATTTTATTTCTAAAAGTTTGGCGTGCATGGTCGAAAGCCACAAAAATTTTATCTGGTTTCTCATCTGAAATAATTTTTGTCAAGATATTCACAAAGCCAAAAATCGCTCCCGAAGGTTTACCATCACTGCTTGTCAAATATGGCAGAGCATAGAACGCTCTATTAGCCAAACTGTTTCCATCAATAATCAAAATCGTTTTCATGACATAATTTTAACATATAAGATTTGATTTTCAAAATAAAAATGTTGAATAAAAGTAAAATCAAGTTATTATAAGTTTGAAGTTTTTTAGTTAAAAAAATGAAAAAGAATTGCTCGTTTGAATGTAAAAAATATTTTTTAAAATTTCATACGCTAAAAGAAATTTTTTTCAAACAAAATGGAATTAATAATAGCACAAACAAAACACTTGTATAACAATATGTTGTGTGTGTTATGGCAGAACAACCAAAGTATATTGAAAAAATAAAAGCTTGCTTTTTAAGCAAGCCCAAATAAATTTGCAAAGTAATCAGGGAATGCGACTACAAAAATATAAACAAGACTGACTAAAATAAGGAGTATTAATAAGATGATTTTTAATATGTTTCCCGTAAAATTTGTAACAGCAAAAGCGAATAAAAGTGCTACACCGCCATACATAGATATATAGTAAACAAATTCTCCCCACTGTCCCAACGCTGTTAAATCAGGAACAGCAGCAACATAGATCATCAATGCGATATAGACAATAACTAGGATAGACAAAATCAAATAAATTAATTTTTTCATTCAGCCACCTTTTTATTTTTCTTTTCTACTTTTTCCATCTTTCGCTCAAATTTTAAAAGTTTCTTTTCGTTTCTAGCACGCTCTTTTTCTTCTTTTTCTTTCTCTTTTTCTAGTTTTAATTGTTGCTTTTTTAAAGTGATTAAAGTTTTGTCTTTTTTAACTTTACTCTTTTTAACTTTGCTTTTTGTTTTCTTTTTGCGTTTTTTGATCGCAAGTTTTTTGCTTCCATCTTCTGGCATACTTTCTAAAAGACAATCAGGATTTGCAAACATATCTTTCCAAATTCTAAGTGATTTAGCAAAGTAAAAACCGTCTGCTACCCTTTCATCCATTGTTATTCCAAGATTCATAACTTTTCCAAGTTTCAATTCTTTGTTTTTTTCTACAACAGGCGCCATCTTTTCCTTCCCCATTGCAACAAACAAACTGCAGTTTCCAAATTCATACAAATGGTGAAAAATTGCATCATTTTTTATTGATTTAAGATTTGTTAGGAATGCGCTACAATGAAAGCAACTTGCCTCAATTAATGATTTTGGCATCATGTTATGTCTATCAAGCCAGCGAACAATTTTTAATGCAAGACGAAACAGCCAGTTTGGAAGTTTGCCAAAAGCGTCTGCTTTGTCTGTTGTTCCATAAACTGAATCTGGCTTTATGTTTTTTGCAATCAAATCTTCAACGTATGCTTTTACTTCAGGCAAACTTTCACGACCTGTAAAATGGAATTTTAAGTCCACATCTTCGCCATCATCTGCGAGTTGCTTTTTTACAACCATACAGATTGAAATGTCATTGTGTTCATATATTACGTTATGGTTGATAAAATAGTTGAGCTTTGGTCTTAAATAAAGAAGGCGAACAAGGGCTGTGAGCATGATGTCAGTGTAAGTAAAATTATTTCCTAATTTACGTTGTTTTAAAATAAATTCATCCATTGGTTCGCATCTTATTTGATCCATAAAATAATTTGAAGCGCCAATTCTTGTCGGCATGAAAAACGGTGCCGCTTTCGTTACTGCATCTAAATTTTTAACTTTAACTCCATCACTTCTTTTACTAAACATCTTTTTCTCCTTTAAACTTTTTTCTGATTAAATTCTTTTCTTTGCCATTATTTTTAGGTATGTAATAAACATGGTCCTTTATCGCATCAGGCAGGTATTGTTGCTTGCAATATCCGCCATAATCGTGAGGATATTTATATTTTCCATGTCCATCTTTATTTGTAACAGGATGATTTTTCAAATGGTTTGGAACAAAATCATCTCTAAGTGATATAGCATCTTTTTTTGCTTCTTCCATGGCAAGTAAAACTGAGTTTGACTTTTCTGCTTCACATGCGTAAATTATTGCATGTGATAAGTTTAGCATGGCTTCTGGCAATCCAATTTTTTCAATAGCAGTGAACGCTGCTACTGCAAGCAAAAGCGCATTTGAATCGGCCATACCAATGTCCTCAGAACAATGAGCTATCAGTCTTCTTGCTAAAACAAGAGGATCACAACCTGACTGAATTAGGCGCTGAGCATAAAACAATGCCGCGTCGCTATCCGAGCCTCTTATGCTTTTGCAAAAAGCAGAGAGCAGATCAAAATGCATTTGCGTGTCCACAGATAAAGGTTTTTTGTCTAAACATTCAGCAATCACATTTTCATCAATAACGATTTGTTTGTTTTTGTTTAGTGGCGTTGTGTTGGCAGCTAATTCTAGCGCATTTAAAGCCGTCCTTGCGTCGCCACCGCTGACATCTGCCAAAAAGTTCATGGCATTTTCAGTCATTTGAATAGGAAGGTTGCCCAGCCCATTTTCTTTGTCTAACAATGCCCTATTTATAGTTTTCTTTATATCATCAATCTTTAAAGGTTTTAATTCAAAAACTCTACAACGAGAGACAATCGCACGAGTCATGGAGGTGAAAGGATTTTCAGTTGTAGAACCAATAAAAAATATATAACCTTTTTCAATCGCTTCCAAAACACAATCACTTTGGCTTTTGCTCCATCTGTGGCATTCGTCTAAAAGCAAATAAGTGTCCTTACCAAGCAATATCTTGTCTTTTTTTGCTTTTTCTATTACTGACTTAGCGTCTGCTACTCCTGATGTAACTGCATTTAATTTTTCAATGTTTGCATTAAGAGATTCAGCAATCAAATAGGCTAATGTGGTTTTTCCTGTTCCAGGCGGACCATAAAAAATCATACTTCCAACATTGCCAAATTCAATAGCTCTGCGCAATACTTTGCCTTTGCCAACTATATGTTCTTGACCAACAAAATCCTTTAAGACTTTTGGGCGCATTCTTTGTGCCAATGGTATTCTAAGTTCGCTCATGGAATTATTATATCACATGAAAATGATTATTACAACTATTTATATTAAAATTTTTTAAATTAACAAAAAAACGCCTTTTTACCTTTGAAATAAAGGTAAAAAGCAACATTTTGTTTATTTGTATAAATTTATATAAAAAACTGCTATATCCCTTTGTTTATAAGACATTCAGCGTTATTTTTTAGTTCTTTGAAAGTTAAATAGTTTTTTCCAAAAAATTTTGTTGTGCCTAGTTGAATATACCCTTGTCCTTCTCCACCAATAACATTTATTTTTTTCCAATTGTTGCCATCAAATATTTGTAGAGATGAAATATTGTTTAATCCCATAAACACATATGTTTTCTCATTTTTAATTAAATATTGTTGTTTTAATTTGGCATATTCTATTTCGCTTTTTTCATCGTTTTTCCCTTTTAGCCATGACAAATATATTCTTTCTGGCAAAGTTTGATTTAAAAGACGTTGTTCATTTTTATCTTTAGATTTTATTTTCAAATCAAATCTCTCATTTATTTGTCTGTCCGCTTCAGCCATAAACATTTCCATTTCGCCTTGATTTGATAGTATAAATTTTTGATCACCATAATTGAAAAAGAAAACTTTTTTTTGTTTTGGTTTCAAGTTTACTTCACACAAAACGTTAATGCAGGCATGGGTGCAATTTTCAACACCATCAATGCATGAAAAAACAAATTTTGATTGTTTGCAACTGAAATTAAAAAATGTTTTATCACAATTAGAAAGATTTGTTATTTCTATGCATGAAGATTTTTTTTGAAAATAATAATATCCCCTGTTTAAAGGTATGTTTATTGTAAACGTTATCTTTTTTTGTGCGTTTGAAAGATTAATAAATTCGACGTAGTAACTCTCACCACACATCACGAATTCTTTAATGTAATATTTAATTTCGTCATTAATCCCTGTCGATAAAAGATAAAAATCATGCAGACACATGTTTTGACGATAGCCGTTTATCTCTATATAATTTTCTTCTGCTTTTAAATGATAACCAGAATTTGATTTGTAATTTATGTTCAACTTATTTATATCAGGATTGTTTTTCAAAACAATCGCACCTAATTTTTTTTGTGCAATTTTGTTTTCTTCTGTAATTATCAAATTAAAATCGCAAACTGACTTTGCACGTTGAAAACATTTTAACAGTGCTCTTGAAAACTCTTTTTCAAATTTAAAAACTGGCAATGATGGATCGATGCCAAGTTTTGTTAAACTGTCAAAATCTATGTCAGTGCTATATAGAATAGGCGCATGAAATCTTAATCTGTTAAGTATAAGATTTGTCATATTAAATAAATAGTCTCTTTTCTTCATAATCTGATTTTTGACAAATAAAAAAAAAGCAAACATTAAATTTTGCTAATTCAGCCAAACATAAGCCGAGTTCTGTGTTATGTGGTCATCTATCTAGGCCTTTTGTTGCCAAAAGGCTCAAGCGTTGCTTTTGGAAGACGTGAAAGACAGCACATTGTCTTCGCTTAAACTTGCATCGAGTGGGGTTTACAGTGACGAAAGATGTTTCCATCTTTCCGGTAAGCTCTTACCTCACCTTTCCATCCTTACCCTTTCGGGCGGTTTATTTCTGTTGCACTTTCCT
>CASFYE010000046.1 GCA_949298925.1 uncultured Bacillota bacterium | reverse complement strand
TTGTGATAAACGGCCACGAAATTGCAAACAAGCACGGACTAAAAGAAAAAATAAACATGATAATGACTTGTGCATTGTTTTCAACCACAAAACTTTTAAAAGATTATGAAAATCTTTTAATTTTGGAATTGCAAAAAATGTTCGGCGAAAAAGGCAAAAATGTTGTTGAAAACAATATTTTAGCGGTTAAGGAAGCAAAAGACGCAATTAAAAAAGTTGACTTAAAGAAAATCGAAATTTCAACAGAAAAAATTCCAACAAAATTTACAGAGGATTTTAACAAATTACCTGTTTCAAATTTCTCTTGCGATGGGAGAATAGAAACAGACACATCAAAATTTGAAAAAAGAGCAATAGCAGAAAATATTTCTGAATGGCAAAGCCAAAAATGCATACAATGCGGACAATGTGTCCTCGCCTGCCCACATGGAGCATTAAAAGCAATCCTAGTGAAAAAGAAACCTAAAGATGTGCCTTTTGTTAAAGCTTTTGGGGTCGACGGATATTACAGAATTCAAATCTCACCAGAAGATTGCACTGGATGCGGTCTTTGTCAAGAGATATGCCCAGCATTAGGCAAGGCAATAATAATGAAAAGCGCATCACAAATTTTGGATAGAGAAAAACTAAATTACGAAAGAACCCAAAACTTAAAAACTATTAAAAGCACACCTTTCTCAAAAAATCTTGTAAAAGGTTTGCAATTTGAAAAAAATTATTTCGAATTTCCAGGTGCATGTGCTGGTTGTGGTCAAACACCATACATCAAACTTGCAACTATGCTTTTTGGTGAAAAGATGGTTATTGCAAATGCAACCGGTTGTTCAAGCATTTACAGTGCAAGCTTTCCTTCTTGTCCTTTCGCAAAGAATGAAAAAGGCAAAGGACCAGCTTGGGCAAACAGTTTGTTTGAAGACAATGCAGAATTTGGATATGGAATAAAATTAGCAAAAACTTTAAGAAATTCAAAAGAATCCGTTTGGATCATAGGTGGAGACGGTTGGGCATATGACATAGGATATGCTGGGCTAGATCATGTTCTTTCATCAGGCGCAAATGTAAACATACTCGTTTTGGACAATGAAAATTACGCCAATACGGGCGGTCAGGCATCAAAATCCACTCCTGCTGGTGCATGTGTTGAACTTGCAAATGCTGGAAAAGAGACGAATAAAAAAAATCTTGGATTAATGGCCATGACCTACAAAAACGTGTATGTCGCACAAGTCGCAATCGGCGCAGATATGAACCAATGTATAAAAGCTTTTCGCGAAGCAGAAGCTTTTAATGGACCAAGTCTTATTATCGCTTATTCAACATGCGTCAATCAAGGTTTTGATATGTCAAAATCACTCACCGAAATGAAAAAAGCAGTGGACGCGGGATATTGGATGCTTTATCGCTATCACCCAACTTATGGCTTTTCTCTTGACAAAGGTGAAATCAACAACAAATTTTTGCCGTTCCTTTTAGGCGAAAGGAGATTTGCTCTTTTGAATGAAAAGGATCCATCAAAAGCAAAGCGTTTGTTCAAAAAGGCAAAAGAAAGGGCAAAAGACAATTTTGTTTCATTAAAACGTTTAGAAAGAACCAACCCAAAAGATTAAATTAAAGCACTTTAATTGAAGATTAAAAATAGACGCTATGGTCGAATCAATTTGAATTTATCACTACAAAAAAGGAACTTTACTAAATAGTAAGGTTCCCTTTTTATGTTGGCTTCAATTCTCTCATAATAATCAAAAACATTATTTTCTGTTTTTCATTATTCTAGGTGTTTTATTATTTTATGTGCTTCGATAAAAACTCATTTAACTTTTTCTCATATTTAATGCCGGCGATTGGATAACTTAGCGCATGCCCCGCACCCTCAACTATAAAAAGTTCTCTTAATCTTTCATCAGTGCTTTCATAAAGCTTGTGGACCATGTAAGTTGGCACAAAATCATCGGCATCTCCGTGGATAAACAAAATCGGAACTTTGCATTTTTTTAGCATTTTTTTAGCATCTGCCTCTTTCATATCATAATTGTAAGCATTTTTCATATATAGATTAAAAATGTTCAACAATGGCCATGCAGGAAGACGTGCTCTTTTTTTAAAAACAAACTTAAATGCATCAAAAACATTGTCAAATGCACAATCAGATATTATTGCTTTCACATTTTTGGGCAGTGCTTCTCCACTCGCCATACAAACGGTGCTAGCACCCATCGACAAACCAAAAAGCACAATTTGGTAATTAGAATTTTTTTCAAGCATAAAATTAATCCAGTCAACAATGTCAAGTCGGTCAAGCCAACCCATTCCAATCATCTTGCCTTCACTCTGACCATGAGCACGATTTTCTACTGCTAAAATATTATAATTTTTTTCTACAAAATATTTTACATATTGTTGCATTTCTTTGTAATCTGCGCCATAACCGTGAACAACTATCGCAAGTTTGTTTGTATTATTTGGCAAAAAATGTCCCACGAGTTTTAAGCCATCTCTTGATTTTATTGAAAGAGTTTCAAAAGAAATCTTTTCCCACCAACAAAAATCAATCTTGTACTGTTCTATAACTTTGTTCATCTCTTTGTTAACAATTCTGCTTGCAGTGCTTTTCCTAGCCAGCGCTATCTTAAAACATATCCTGCCAATTACCAAATACATTAACATAGCCAACAATAATAATCCAATTATTACAAGACCAACAATTGCAAATATTTTCATTTGTTCTCCTTTTAATCTAATATCGCTTTGACACTTTCTCCGCTTTCTGCATCTTGATAGGTCAGCCAATAACCAAAACTTTCACGTTTTTCACTGTCGAGAGGAAACCAAACAGGATAACCAGATAATTGCTTTGGAGGAGTTTTTTGATAGACGCCAGGCACACCATAACAAACGTATTTTATTTTAGCATTCTCATACACAAGCCCAAGAATATAATAATCGCCTTCTCCATCAAATTCGACTCTGACCCACTTAGAATTTGGTATCATCTCCTCCAAAAAACTTTCCTTAGGATTATTTTCAAAAAGGTCATCAATTTGTCCTTTTATGTCTCCAATAAAAGACGTCTTTTCTTCTTCTTCTTTTTCTTCCTGTTGAATTGAAAAAAAAGAATTTTTATATTTACAATTTTTGCATCTCTCATCGCAATCGAATTCTTTGTCAAGTGCTTTATTTATTTCGGCTTTAATTTCATCATCGTAATCAATTCCGCTTTCGTCTAGCACCTTTTCGATTTTTTTGACATTTGGCTTTTCGTCTAGCAAGTCGCCTTCTAAACGCAAAAGCATATCTTCTATATTCCCACTTCCCTCACTTGCGCCAAAAAGCAAAGGTTTTACATTGGCTCCTAAAAAATTTACAACTGCGCATGAGAATACATCGGCAAGTTTAGAGTCAGTTTTAAAAGTGTAAAGCATATTTCCTGCTCGTGCGAGTCCACACTTTTTTACTTTGTTTTCATCCAAAAATCCCAAACTGAGAATGCCATCTGGCTCTTTTAAAAAATTGTAAAGTCGTAATCGCCCAGAGATCATCTCTCCATCATTTTCCAAAGTCAACACGGCCTTTTCAGCCCCATCTTCAACACTTGACAAAACAAGACTCTTTTTTGTAAACATAATTCAACTCCTTATTTCAAAATATATTCTAATATTTATATGAATTATGCCTACATAAGATTTTTGAATGATTTTAAATTATTTTGTCATTTTTCACATTTTCAGTTTTTTCTGAATTTGTCGCAAGATTTGTTTAACAGAAAATCCCGCTTTTTGATAAATAGTCATACCATCTGCACTATACATATATTTTTCTACTTCAATTTTAAGATCATTTTCTGAAAGATATTTATACCAGCTTGGATCGTTTGACGCTTCTATTACAACTTTTAAATCCGCTTCCTTTTGTAGTACTTTTGATTTGTAAGCCTCTGATTGCGCATCAAAGATCGACATACAAGGCACACTGACAACACTTGCAGATATGTGCATTTTTTCAAGTTCACTTGCAACGGCAAGAGCAAGCGGAACTTCGCTACCACTACTATAAAACACGACTTTTGGCTTGCTCGCTTGCTTTAAAACATAACCTCCCATCATCGCGTTTTTTACAGAACTTAAACCACTAGCTTCAATTTTTTGCTTTGCAAGAATTAAAGTCACTGGCTCGCGTTCAGTTAAATAATATTTGTAAGCCGCTG
>CASFYE010000045.1 GCA_949298925.1 uncultured Bacillota bacterium | reverse complement strand
TCATCAATAAATGAAAAGTGCTCGTTTTTCAATTTGACAAAAAATGTCCTGTTTTCAATCTGCAAATCTCCCTTGTGAAACATTTTTGCTCTTTTAACTTTTTCAGATCCAATTTCACAATATTCAACATCATAAAAGCTAAACCCAAGAATATTTAAAAAGGGGTTAATGTAATAAAGTGAATTTTTCATATAGACAATGCCTATTAATATGATTGTTAAAACGTAAACACAAAAAACGCTAACATGTGATAAATCTAGTGGTATAGCAAACAAAACAAAAAGAGAAAAATAACCCAAAAAATGTTGGTCGGTTATATTTTTTTTCGATAAAATTTTCACTTCTTTTGCCTCGTCATTATTGAATTTTATATTCCAGAGCAGTCCCCATATGCTCGCTCCGCTCAGTAAAAGCAAGGTTGCAAGATTGATGGAATTTAAAACATTAAAAGTTAAATTTAAATTGATAAGTTCAACTATCAATTTAATCAAAACTAAAAAATACATTGGCATGAAAGCGCTGATATAAAGCGTAAGATTTTTTAAAAATTTCATGCTTTATTATTCGCAATGACGAAAAAAATAACCGAATAAAAATTATTAAAAAATGGCTGTTACTAAAAATTTAAATTACAAGGTTAGATAATAAATTGATTAAGCTAAAAATAAAAGACTTCATTATCACGGGCAATATTTATTTTTTGTTTTAACTTGTTTATGACCGAGTCTGAATAGTGGACAGCATAAAAGTTCACGTCTTCAAATTCTTTTTTTAAATTTAAAACTTCGTTTACGCTCAAATGTTTTTTACTTAATTCTGTTGAAGAAACATCAATAAAAACATTGGCACATTTTTTAATTATTTTAATTAAAGAATCGCACATCGCGGTGTCGGCGCTGAAACCGACTTTTGTTTTCCCATCATCAAAAACGAAACCAAAAGTGTTTGGTATGTGCAAAACTTCGTAGGTTGTGATTTTTAAATTTGCCACTTTTAAAATTTTCCCACTAAAAAGTTTGGAAAAAACAATGTGTTGTTTTGCGAATTCAAAATTGTCGAGCACGCAAAAAGCTGAAGTAAGACCTTCATATTTTTCCCAAAAACCTTCTGGTGCGAAGAGTTTTAATTTACCCACAAAGTTTTTATGTTTTAAAGTTTCTACAAACAAGTGAAAATCAGCCCAATGATCACTATGGTAATGGGTTAATATGACAGTGTCAATATTTTCTAATTTTTTCTTTGTAAGAAGTGATTTGAACGAACCTTGTGGAATGTCAATTAAAATATGATCATCAACAATAAAACTTGTTGAAAGACGTTTTGTCCAAGAGTTTCCTGATCCTACAACTTCAATTTTCATCTTTGTTCCTTTTATTTAATGAAAAAATTAAACTTTTTAGAATTTCATTTGTTTTAAAATCTGAAACAAATTTTGCTTTGTAATTATTTTTTGTAAAATCCAAACGAGTGTGTAAGATTCCATAATTTATTTCTTTAACATCAAACAAGCTTTGATTTAAAATGTACGCTATAGGGCACACATCAAAGAGTGGTTTTATTAAAACATTTATCTTTTTTACAGTTCTTTCAAAATCACTTATCAAAATTTCATTGCATTTATTTTTTTCAAGCGTTTCTTTTAAAAGAGAAGAACTTACTGCTAATTTTTCAGTAATGTTTTGCACAGGGAAGACAGTAAGATCGAGGCCTGCAGATAAAAGGTGATTGGTTGCAGCATAATCTTGTGCATAATTGTATTCATTGTTATCTAAAGTAAAGAAATCTCCTCCCAAAAACAACACCTTAATTTTGTTTTTTATTTCTGGTGCTTTTCTTATTGCCAACGAAATGTTTGTTGGCGCACCGATGGCGATAATTAAAGTCTTTTCATTTTGCCTTGCAATTTCAATAATTTTTTCCACTGCAGGTGATGTTTCATTATAGCCCATTGTACAAAAGTTTGTAGAACCAAGAAAAACTTTGTCTTTCAAGTTTTTATCAAGTAAATTACAAATTTGGACTGCTTTTTTGTAGGATTTAAGACAATTCTTTTGTATATCGATGGCATCTGATGTCAAGAAAAAATTAGGTGCGATGGTAATCGCTTTTAAATTTAAATTAGATTTTAACAAATAAGCAAGTGCGAATTCATCATCGACTTCGTTGCAAACGTCTGTGTCAATAATTATTGGAAGGTCTTTTAAAACGTTGTTAGGATTTATAAATTCGTAAATGTCTATCCAAGAATTAAATATCTTGCACTTAGTGTTTTCATTATCTTCAAAGTAGGATTTAAATAAAATAGTTTTTATTCCTTCAGCTTCCATTTGATTTGCTATGTCGATCCTATCCTCAATCATTAAATCCAAATTTTCTTTTTTTGCAATATCAACTTTTTTTGAAATATGAGTGTAAAGCCTATCATAACAAATTCCGTTGATTTTCAGCCAATTTATAGTTTGTTTTCTTGTTGAATATCCATCTTTTCCTCTGGCGCTAATCAATATGATCTTGTGCCCGTCTTTTTTTAGTCTTTCAATACATAAACGAGCATCTTTTTTTGGTTTTATGTAATCGAAAATAGTAGACACACAATATTTGTCATTAGTTTTACTTTGTTCTTTTGACCAAAAAAACATACCTTTTGTCGGGAACAATTTTTTGTTGTTAAAGCTTGTTTTATATTTTTTAGAATTTATGTAAATAGCGCAAGGAACATATGTTTTAGAAAAATCTGCGATCACATCATCTATGTCAATACCAATATTCATACTTTTCTCCTAATCTCAAAAATTATAACATTTTTTTACACTAATCCAAAAGAAAACAAAGAAAAAGTGAGCCAATTTGACATATATTTTATTGAAAAAGAAAAAATTCAAATAAAACTGTTGACAAACATGCTAGAAAAGGCATATACTATAATCACGTCGCGGGATAGAGCAGTCCGGAAGCTCGTTGGGCTCATAACCCAAAGGTCGCAGGTTCAAATCCTGCTCCCGCAACCAAACTTAATTTCCCCCATAACAAGAAAAGCAAGTTGTTTTGCAAGAATTGTTGGGGGTAAATACAAACCAAATACCCCAAAAGCAAATGTTGCACTATCAAGACAACAAAGACTTTGGGGTATTTTTGTTTTACTATTTGAAATTGATAAAAACAAACTTTGCAACTTAAAATTCGTAAAACACTGCTCTCTTGAAAAGGCGGTGCAATATGAATAAAAAACAATATATTTGGAAGCAACAAGAAAAACATAAAGAATACGAAAACATCAATGCACTATTCTTTCAAATGGCAAAGGTAGGTGGAGTTATTCGAGAGCCAATCATTTTTGGAGAACTCTTTTTTAGACATTTGCAAAGTAAGAAAGCAAACGATAAGAATAAGCAAACGGCAAGGAATATGTCAAAGGTATTTACCATTCTTTGTCAATATAACTTTATCAATGGAAAAGTCTATCACAATGAAAATGGTTTTGCGGTTTCTTCAAACATTTGGCAAAAACATTGTATAGGCAGAGACGCACTTGATACAAGCATAAAAATTCTTAAAGAAATGAATTTGATTGATTATGAAAACTCTTGTTATTACGGAAATAAAGATAGAAGAAAGAGATTTTACTCAATCAATAAAAGCGGTTTTGAATTTCTCTTGCACCAAGCAGAAAAAATTGCGAGTGAAGAACAAGACAAAGATTTACAACTTTACGAAGATTTCTTAGACTACACAAATCGCAAAGATTTTGAAACGCAATATCAAGAAGAACAAGCATTTAGGGAATATAAACATCAAAGAAAATGTGGTGCTATCAAAGTTGCACCAAAAGAAATAAAAAGTTTTCAAAAAAATTTAGAAAATTTAGAAGAAATCATATAGTTGCCGAAATGAATCCCGTATACTTTAATACTAAAGGGTACGATTGCTTGACGAAAGCCGAAGAAAAGAAGTTGAAAAGTTGTAAAAGTAATTAGTTAAAGAAAAGTAAAAGTCAGCCACCCCGCAGGTTTTGGGTGCTTTTTCTATATGTTATCTATATGTTGTCTATATATTGTGGGCATATAGTTTTATCAATTTTAACCCCAAAATCACATACAGAAAACAAAGTTTTAACATTGTATACATAAGTATATGCAACTACTGATGTTATACAGATTTTATAAGTTTTTGCGAAATGCTTGTAAATTTGTTCATTTTGTGCTATCATAAAGTTGCGACACAATTGAATAATTTATAACCAAAGAGTGAAAGTTTTTTTGCTATTCATACAAATTCTTCCACACCCTTTGGGTTCAATTGTGTCGCAACAATTGGAAGGTTTGTTCTTGGATAGACTGTGCCTTCCGTTTGGGAGGCACTTTTATTTTATGGATAAGAAAGGTTTTGTTTATATTTTAACTAACCCTTGTTTCAAAGAAAATTGGGTAAAGATTGGGCAAACAGACAATTTAGATAGAAGAATTTGGGAACTTTCACAAGCAACAGGAATACCTTTGCCCTTTGAAATGTATGCAGTATTAAAAACTGCTAAATATAAACAAGCAGAACATATGATACATAGACTTATTGGTAAACTTGCACCAGACAAACGCATCAACCCCAAAAGAGAATTTTTTAATATTGAGCCAGAAGATGCGGTTTCAATTATGAAAGATATTGCAAGTCTTATTGATGATGCTGAAATTATTTACAATGAAAAAATAGCTACTGAAATAACAACGGAAAAACAACACGGAAAGAAAGCTCCACGAAAAACTTTTTATAGTATGGGTATCAAAAATGGAGATATTATAGAATTCACTCTTGCCCCACAATACAAAGCAACAGTATGCGGAGAAAGAACAGTAATGTTTGAGAACAAAGAATACTTTTTAACACCTCTTGGAATTTTGCTATTACAAAGAGTTGGGCACAGCGAAGAACAAGCAAGACAACTTGGAAGCGGTTTTGGAGTTTTCAAATTTGATAGCCAAGACAACAACCTTTATGACCGTTGGGAAAGGTTAAACGGGAACAAATATTAAGCAATTTATCGCTTGCCATCGTTGCTTTATGGTTGCTTACTTGATTTATATCAACTCTATAAAACATACCACAAAAAGAAAAAGACACCGCCAAGCAAAGATTTGAGAAAACAAAAAAGTTTAGGTCGCAAGGCTTTACAACACAAAAATGCTTTTTTATAATAATCAAAATTTATTAAAAGGAGAAAAAATTATGAAATGGATAAAATGGCTTAATCTTGCTCAAACAATTTTACTAGTTATTGTTGGCATTTTACTTGCTAATTTTAAAACTATCACAGAAGCGGGAATGATAGTATTTGAAATTTTCGTTATACTATCACTTGTTTTGTCAATCGTAATGTTAGTTATGCACTTTAAGAAAAACAAAAAAGCAAAGAAAGAAAACAATCCTACAAACGAAGAAAAATAGGCATAATTTTAAGACCACAAACCCACTATTTAATATATTATAGTGTGCGGGAAACCACACATATTTTGAAAGTTTAGGCCAAAACTCTTTACATTGTTAAAATGCTTTTATATAATAAAGTGTGAAAAGTCAAAAGATTAAAAAGAAACAAGAAAAATATACTAAAAAGCCTAAAAGCCACTCAAAACGAGTGGTTTTTTGTTGTTTTTGGGTAAAAATTAAAAATTTTTTCAACTTTTTTCAAAAAAATTGCCAAAAATGCCCTTTTTTCATTTCAAAAAAGCGTATATATTATAGGCAGTTTTTTAGTTTTGAAAAATTTCCACAATTTCACAACCGAGAAAAGCCTAAAAAATTAAAAGGAGAAGAAAAATGAAGAAAAGAAAAATCGCATCAGTAGTGATTGAAAGCCAAACAAAAAATCAAGAAATAGGCAGGCAATTTTATCGCTACATACTTGAAGAATTAGAACAAATAAAAGGAGAAGAAAACAATGATAAATAAAAAGTATTTAACAAGCACAAGAAATGAAAATTATGCAGTTGCTTATTGTCGCTACAGCAGTATGAAACAAGGTGAAGGAAGTATTGAAGCACAAAAATATGAATTAAATAGATATGCAGAACAGAATGGTATTAAAATAATGGATTGGTATATCGATAGAGCAAAAAGTGCAAAGGACGACAAACGCCCAAACTTTTTACAAATGATAAAAGATTGCAAAGAAAACAATTACAAGTATGTTTTAGTGCATAAGTTGGACAGGCTTTCAAGGAACACTCTATTGTTTTTAAAATATGAGCAAGAGTTAAATGAAATGGGTGTCGAAATAATCTATACAGCACAGCCAAATATGAATAACAAAACAGTAAAACTGCTTTTTGCTTCAATGGCAGAAGAATATATTGATAACCTTGCCGCTGAAACAACAAAGGGAATGGTTGTCAATGCAAGAAATGGAAAACGAAACGGTGGGAATGTCCCTTATGGCTACACACTAGAAAAAGAAATTGACGAACTAGGCAACCCCAAAATGACAAAAAACGGAAATTACAAACAATACGCAAAAGTCGAACCTGAACAAGCCGAAGCAGTTAAGATAATGTTTCAAATGACTATTGACGGATACACAAGAGAAGATATAATAAAAGTATTGACTGAAAAAGGTTTTACCAAAGTAAGTAAAAAGAATTTTGGTAAACCATTTACTGGAACTGCCATTGACAATATTTTAAGGAATGAACGATATACTGGCGAATATGATTATTACTACAACAAAGGAACAAGAACAAAACCAGAATACGATACAATAAGGGTTACAAATGAATTCCCAGCAATCATTTCAAAAGACACATTCTTTACTGTGCAAAAGTTATTACAAGCACGAGTACATAGACCACCTTGCAATGCAGAAGAAAACTATTTGCTTACTGGCAAAGTTATTTGTGGACATTGTGGCGGACAGTATAACGGTATGCGCTGTAAAAGGCACGGAAAGATGTATACCTATTACAAGTGCGTAAATCAAAGCAGTTATAAGAATGGACAAACTCAAAAAGAATATTGCCATAATAATTCAGTTCAAAAAGAACCTTTGGAAAGAGCAGTAATAGAAAAACTTAAAAAAGTTGTATTTAATGAAAAATTTATACCACAAGTTTTTAATGAATACAACAACTATGTAAAATCTCAATCACTCGATAATGCAATGATTGATGTTTTACAATCAAAACTTAAACAAATTGATGAGAATATTTCAAACTTACTTGATGTTATTGGCTGTGGCAATTCTTCCGATTCAATGCTTGAAAGATTGAAAAAACTTGAAAACGAAAAAGAAACAATAAAGCATAGACTACAAGAGGAAATGAAAGGAAATAACTATATACCTGCCACGATAAGTGAAGTTGAAAAGGTATATAGAAAAGCACGAGAAACTTTGGATGGAAATGATTTTTTCGCCAAGAGAAGACTTATCAATAACTTTGTAAATCAAATTTTAATTTACAAAGATAAGGCGGAAATATATATCAATCTTATTCCAACCATTTGCTGTGCCACTCTTGACCTTGACATACTAAAAACTCATTTATTTAGTGGAGAATTAACTTTTGGAGATTGGGAACTTGAAACAACAGAGTCAGCAACTAATCTATATGAGTATAGAAAACTTTGTCAAAAGCCAAATGCCAAATTCAGAGCAAATATTGAAATAAATGTTATGGGAAAACAGCCTAATTTAGATTGCGGTAGTATTTTTACTACCGATATTCAAAAAGGGCAACCATTTGGGTTATATCGAAGCGAAGCGGAGATATAACCTTTTTGTTTTTATTTGTTTGACTTTAAAAAATAAGAGTGATGAATCTTAGCATTCTAATATTTAAAATGTGATGTTTTAGTATGACGACTTAAAAAGAATAAAAGGTTAAAAAATGATTTTATTTTAAAAAGCATTTTGCTTAATAGGCACTAAAAAAACACTTTAATTTAGTATAAAGTGTTGTTTTTAAATAATTTGCTAAAAAGATTTATATTTTTAATTTTTCACTTTTTATCATTTGTTTAAACAAGTTGAGACGGATGCTTTTTAAAAAAGTCATATTTTTCTTCAATATGTTTTATTTCTGCTTTTGGTTTTATTTTTTTGTAACTATCAAAAGCGAAATCCCATGAAAAAGCTTTCGTTCTGTCGAAGCCCAAAAACTCGGCAACGTTTTCCGTTCCATTTGGAGCCATTGGGTGAAGTAATAGGTTTGCAGTTTTAATGAGTTGTAAAGTGTTTACTGTAAGCGTTTTGAGCTTTTGTTCGTCGCAATTATTTATTTCTTTTACCCACATTTTGTTTATATCTCTCACAAAAACATCGACGACATTGACAACTTGGTGCAACTTTTTGTCATACATAAACCTTTCGTAGTCCAAACAAGCCTTTTCGCATTTTTCTATAATTTCCTGAGATATTTCTGCATCTGGAACAGCACCATTGAAATTATTTTGAGTGCTGTAAAAGAAAGTGCGCAATATTCGGTTATACACATTTGTAAGCAAGTTGCCTTCTTTTAAAACAGGGTCAACCTCTTCTGCTTTTGCATCTGGATTAAAAGGCTTAGGCATAAAGTTTACATTATTGTTTGAAAGGTTCATGCCTAGAAAATGCATTCTCAACTGTTCTGGTGTGTAGTATTTCAAAAACTCCCTTGCCATTGGAGGTTTGATGGAACCAGAAGAGCTTGCCTTTTTATTCAAAAACAAAAGATGTTTTATAGGCACTAATTTTGTTGTTTGAAAATCCCCATCGTTTGCGGGATACTTCACCTTTCCTTTTTGCATGTGGAGCCACATCGCTTGTTGTGCAGGTCCGTAAAAAGACAAATTGTCTTCGCCTATAATTTGATACACTTGTGCATCGGCACTTTTCCAATATTTTTCCCATTCATCATCTGGTTTGCCAATCGACTTTAAATATGCTTTAGTAAGCGAGATTGGTGCCCACAGGCTTTCAGGCCAAACATAGAATGTTTGCCCTTTTAAGCCCTCTATTTCTGGGCATGAAACTCCCCAAAAATCATTTCCAGTCAATCTAAAAGGGACTAGCGTTTTTCCTGTTCGGTAATGTATGCCGTTTGCTGACAATAGCTCACAGGCGCTTTCTCGATCTGAAAGCTTTTCAAAAACAATCGTTGCACTAGGACCATTTTTTTCGATTATTTCATGCTTTGGCAGTTTCAGAGTTTTTAACAAATCCATATATTCTTTTTTAACATAGATCTCAGGTTTTTTTAAAAACTCTTTTATTTCTCTAATCATAAAAACAGGGGATTCAGAGCATTTTTCGATGTCCTCAATCCAAGTTTTCATTTCGTCAACACATTTGTCAAGATCGAAATACCAATTTTCCACTTTTTTCAATTCGGGTTTTGTTCCACTTAAAGCGCTGATAGGATCAATTAAATCCATAGGAAGATATTGATGCCCTAAGTCGCATTCGTCAGCATACCCCTTTTCGCTTTGGCAACCTTCGATAGGACAACGTCCAACAACCTGTCTGCCATTTAGCAAAACTCCAAGTTTCGAATCAAAAAATTGAAAGGAAGCATGTTTTGAAATCATTTTGTTTTTGTAAAGGTTACTTATGAAATATTCACTCATTTTTATATGTTCTGATTTCATCGGTTCAAATGCGGAAGCACCAAAAAGGTTGTGCTTGATTTCTAGCATCTCAAAGGTTTCTTTTTGATGAATATGATTTGAATAGATGAAGTCTTGCAAGGTGTCGTTTTCTGCTATTTGACCGTTTAATTTGGCTTTTCTGTAACCTTCTGTGGCTGTAGAACCGTAGCAATCTGTTCCCGAAACAAAAATAACATTATCTTCACCGATTCTGTCACGTAAAAACCTTGCTATTGTGTCTGCACGAAGCATAACTGCTAAATGCCCAAAATGCAAATGTTTGTTGCCATAAGGCATACCGCCCGTGACAACAGCTCTTTTAGGGAAGATAGGACGTGGTTTTACAAAATTTTCCATAATATTTTCTCCGCATTTAACTTTATCACCATTAAAGTTCTTTTGTCAAACAATTATAAATTGAATATGATTTTTCTCATGCTAGAAATCTTCTTTTTTATTCTAGACAGCGCGTTGTCAATGCTTTTTTTTGTCTGACCTGTCTTCTCTGCTATTTCTTGATAGCTGAGTCCACCGAGATAGAGTTTCAACACTTTTTGTTCAAGCGACGACAGTTCTTTCGATAAACAAGCTTTTAGGTCGGAGGCCATTTGCTTGTTTGTTAAAATTTGTTCAGGACTGAGCCCATCTGAAATTAAAAAGATTCCTAAATCATCGTTTTCTTCATCAGTGATAGGGAGGGCGGAGGACAGCACCAGATTTTTTTGTGCTGAAGCGTTGCGAATTGCAGATTGGATTTGCCTACGCATGCAAATGTTGGCAAACGTCGCAAAAGAGGCTTCTTTGCTCGGATCATAGTTTTTTATAGCCTTGAAAAAACCTATCATACTTTCTTGTATAACGTCTTCGACATCGCCTCCAACCAAATAAAAGCCTCGGCTAAGCTTTGTCATTGCCGTTCTATAACGATTAAAAAGTTCTAATTCAGCATTAGAGTCGCCCTCTTTTGCCAGTTTTACAAGTTGGTTGTCTGTCATGATTTTATCCTTTGTCTTAAAACTTCAAAAACAACAATACCACAAGCGACACTTGCGTTTAGCGAATTCACTTGTCCCTTAAGAGGCAAAGAAACAATTCCATCACATTTTTCAAGTATGCTGGGCTTTACGCCTTTCCCCTCCGAGCCAATTACTATTGCCAAAGGTAAATTAAGATTTTTTTGATAGATGTTTTCTCCACCGGTTTCAGCAGCAAGCACCCAAATGTCGTTCTTTTTAAAATAATCAATAGCTTCTTTCAAATTTGTCACTTGAGCGATTTTTACATTTGCAATCGCGCCTGTGCTTGTCCTAATTACCGTGTCGTTTACCTGACAAGCTCTGTTTTTTGGTATAACAATTCCATCAACACCTGCACATTCGCATGATCTAATGATTGCACCTAGATTGTGCGGATCTTCTATTCCATCAAGCAAAACATAGAAAGGTAAATCTTTTGAAGAAAGTTTTTCAAGGGGAGTGTAAGCAAAATCAACAGCAAAGGCGATGTAGCCTTGATGATGAGAAGTTGAAGATTTTCGATCAAGTGCTTGCTTTGGCACAAACTCAATTCTTACTTTCTTTTCACGAGCAAGTATAACCAAATCGTCTTTTCGATTGGCATAGTTTTGATCCACCAAAATTTTGTTTATTGTTATGTCTGCTTGCAATGCTTGTCTTATTGCGTTTTTTCCTTCAAATTGCATTTGTGCCTCCATCTTTTATTGATCGTTCTAGTAAATATTTCAACCTATCATGATTTTTTAAAAGAAAATAGTGCCCAACAAGAGCTTCAAACGCAGTGGCCTTTTTGTATTCTACGTTTCCCGAATTTTTTGCTTGATGCTTTGGCTTTGCATTTCTTGCTTTGCGCACAATTTCCTTTTCGTCATCAGTCAATTCCAAAGAGTCTAAAACACTCGCTTGAAAAACGGCGCTACAAAATTTTGCACAGATTTTGTGCACGTCATTTATAGGCTTGTTATAATTAAGCAATGTCCATTCTCTAACAAAAGCTGTGTGTATAGCGTCGCCGATAAAAGCTAGTTCAAGTGATGTGAATTTTCTCATACGTTAAACCTAAACAGAACGACATCGCCGTCTTGCATGACGTATTCTTTGCCTTCGATTCGAACTTTGCCTTTTTCTTTTGCTTTTAAGAATGAACCTGCTTCAACTAAATCTTTATAGGAAACGATTTCGGCTTTTATAAAACCTTTTTCAAAATCAGTGTGAATTTTTCCTGCGGCCTGAGGTGCTTTTGTTCCTTTCTTTATAGTCCACGCGCGAACTTCTTTTTCACCAGCGGTTAGATAGCTCATAAGCCCCAACAGGTCATAGCTTGCACTGACCAATTTTTCCAGTCCGCTCTGTTTTATTCCTAGCTCTTCTTTATAAAAAGGTCGCTCATCTTTTGGCAGAGAAACGAGTTCCTCTTCTATTTTTGCGCATAATGTTATACAAGCGGAATTTTCGGCTTTGGCATAATCAAAGACCTTTTGCGAAAACGCATTTTTACAAGTCGAGATGTCGTTCTCCGCAATGTTTGCTACATAAATTACAGGTTTTGCAGTTAAAAGTGAAAAACCTTGCAAGAGTTCGTTTTCTTTTTCTGAAAGTTGCATTGTGCGAACAGATTGTCCATTTTCAAGTGCGGATTTAATCTTTTGCAAAACGTCCACCGTTTCAATTAAGGTTTTGTCACCGGTTTTTATAAGTTTGGAATCTTTGTCAAGTTTTTTTGTCACTTGTTCTAAGTCTGCAAGTGCAAGTTCTAAATTGATGACTTCAATGTCGCGAATCGGATCAACCGAGCCTGAGACGTGAATTATCTTTTCATTTTCGAAGCATCTTACAACATGGACAATGGCGTCCACCTCTCTTATGTGGCTTAAAAATTTGTTTCCAAGGCCTTCGCCGTGGCTGGCACCGGCGACAAGCCCTGCGATATCCATAAATTCGATGCTTGCAGGTGTGATCTTCTGAGCGTTGTAAATTTTTGCAAGCACGTCCAATCTTTCATCAGGGACATCTACGACGCCGACATTTGGTTCTATTGTGCAAAAAGGGTAGTTGGCGCTTTCCGCACCAGCTTCAGTAATAGCATTAAACAGTGTGCTTTTCCCCACATTAGGTAAGCCAATTACACCAATTTTCATTATATTTTCCTTTTAAATGCAAAAGCAAATGTTCTTGACATTTGCTTTTAAAATTTAACGTCCTCTAGCAATATCAGAAGCTCGTAATCGTTGAATTTTTTTTGCCTCTTTTGCATCAGCTGTTAGAATATAGTTATCTTTTTCAAGATCCATTTCTGTTTTTATTTTTTTTTCTTCGTTTAAAGTAGAATAAGATTTTAATTCTTTTTCTATTTGATTTCTTCTTTCATTTGACAAGTAATTTCTCCCGCTACCGCTAAGAAGCTCGTCGGCTTTTTCTAACATTTTTTTGTTATCTTCAAGCAAGCCATCTACAGCATTTTGTTGAAGTTCTAATGATGTAAGCTTGTCGCTAAATGTTCCAACCCAATTTTGTGTTTTATCATTTTTTGATCGCTCTGCTATAACAACGTCGACAGAGTCTATTCGTCGAGGCCTAGCTTTTTCATTGTTTGCTAATTTAGTCTGACGCTCAGTAAACTTACCCATAGTAAAATATTTTGTTATAGACGGTCCCAAAATGTCTTCCTCTTTAGGACCAAATGCTATAAGATTTGAATATTTAATTGTTGAAGGATTAAATTTTGCGTTTGCAACAGACAAAGCTTCATTAAAGTGATGATCTGCTTCTTCAATTAAACAACGTTCGGCAATGCTCATCTTTTGAATGGCTTTCTTTGCAGACGTTTTGCCTGAGTTTCTTTTTAGACAGTGAACGATATCATATCTGTATTTGTCTATAAACTCAAAAGAGGTTTGCTCCAAGAGATCTTCGGATGGGTTCTCATTGTGCTTATCTTTGTATTTTAAAACAAAACGTGCGACATGTTCTTTTTTTAAATTTTCAATAAGCCTTGGGTTTGAATTCGATATTGTATTTCGCTGTTTAATTTTAAGAGTCTGTATTTTAGATTCTTGTTTTAAATATTTTTTCAACAATTTTTTTTCTGAGCGTTTAAGAGTGCTTTTCGGCCTGGATTTAAGATCTCTTATAGTTTCTTCATTGTTTTTTAATTCTTTTTCAAGTTTTTTTATTCTGTCGTTTCTTTTAAAAAAACGTTTGCTTGTTTTAAATAAGGTTTGAGTTAATTCTTTAAATCTTTTTAACCTATTTTTCGCAAATTTTTCAGCATTTCTTAAGATGCTTTGATAATTTTTGTTGTATTCTAATGGAATTGATTTTCCAACAATATTCGATGCAACGCCTACTCCAATTAGTGCTCCCCCGATTGCCAATCCTATTCCAGACAGACCGAGTGCAATCAACACAACAAATCCTCCTAATAACAATATACCACCTAGTGCACTTAGAACTTTTGGCCAATAACGGTTTTTCTTTTCTGCTTCTGTCTTTTTGTCTTTTGCCTGTTTTTCAGGCTGAGCTTGTTTCTCCGATTTGGCAATTTTTTCAGAATTTTGCTCGCTTTCTTGGGCTTCTTCAGTTTCTGTTTGCTTTGGCATTTGTTGCTTTGTGTTTGAATCAATGATTGGCGTGTCTTTATGCTGATCGTTTTCTGAAGACTCATTATTTTTAAAAGAAGGATTGTTATTATTTTCACCGTTAAAATTTATGTCTACACTTTCTGAAGAAGTATCGCCATTTTGTTCATTGGAGTTCTGTGAATTTATACTAGTGGAAGGTTCTACCTGTGTTTCTGCAGTTTGTTGTTCAAAGTTTGTAGGGGCGGCAGGATTGTCATTTTCTGTTTGTGGAGGGGAAGGTGTATCATTAGGAGGATCAGAAATAAAATCTTCTTGGTTTGGTTCATTTACACTTGAATCTATTGAATCCTCTGTATGTTTTGCTTCTGCGACAGTTGTGACATCGTTCGCGGGCTTTTCTACCTGTTCGCTATTAGGAAAGGCATCTGAAGGGTTATCGTTTAGAATAGGAGCTTCTGTGTGATCTTCAAACTGCATTGTGTATGTTGTTTCATAGTTAGGAGAATTGTAATGGATATTTTCTACATTTGTAGGAATATCATAAAATGTTTCCGTATTTTCTTCAATTTCAGTTGTATTTGTCGGCTGGTGGGCCGAAGAAAAAATGTTTTCAACTTCATCTTCAACTATTGATTCTCTGTTATTAGCATTAATCTCAGCGTTTTCTTCCGCTGTAGAGTCAATTTCTTGGTTTAAAGCTCTTTCATCTTCAAAGTCACTTTCTGCAGCAAAATCATTTTCAGTCAACTTAAGCGATCTATTATATAGTTTAGTGTTAATTATTTTTACGTTGTTAGAAAAAACAGATGCCTGCTCTGATTTCAACCTACCAAGATTGATTAGGTTTTTTCTACTTGTTGGTTCCTTTATTTTAGTTACACCAAGAAAATCTGCAATTTCATTTAAGATAGTGTAGGAGTTTGAGCTTGTTTTTGGATTGTTCTGTTCAAGTTCAATTGCTAGGGGAATACGAAATGATTCACTATTTTTTGATCTTGGCTTAATTACTAATTGGCAGTTCAGTGAAGGGTCTCCTTTTTTTGTTGGGTAATTGTATGCGTGGATGTAATCAATATCAACAAAGCTTCCATTATGATAAATTACTGTTTTGCCATTTTGTTTTATTAAAGTTATTTCATTTGATATTTTCGTTGGAACTGATGAATCTCCCCCAAATCCCGCAATGTTTGCTTTCATTATTTCTACATTGCCCAATGAAACGGTTGATTGTGTGTTTTCTTTTAGTCGTTCGGAAAAAACAATTTGCTCAAGAGCGAAAATAAAATTTGGTGAAAAAACTGAAATATCTTCTCCTATAGAGATTGCATGTCCATCTTTTCTAATTGCGTTAAAAGTCACTTTTTCATTGGAAGAGTCAAGAGATTGACGTATACAGTTTTCTGTTATTGAAATAGAAAATGTGTCGTCTTCTAGTGTTGGTTTTGTGCGTAGTAAAGGGGCTGTTTCTCCAGCTTTTTTTATTTCAACGCCACGGGCATTTGATCTTATTTCTATTCCACCTTTTAAGACAATTTGGAAGCCTTTATCAGTGCCATTTAAGGTTGAATCTATTACATTGATATTTTTAATAGGTAAACTCACTTTTCCCTTTTGCCTTGCACTAATTCTGTCGTTAATTCCTATGTCAGACAATTGGCCATCAGAAAGAGTTTCCAGTCTGTCGAATTGTATTTCAATATTGTAACTATTTTTGCCAGAAGCGCGCACTTCGAAAAAAGGACCTGACTTATCCGACAATGACACAAGTTTGTTTTTATTTTTCTCATTTTTAAATTCTAAATTGACAGTTTGCGAAAATTTTTTATCGCCAGATTTATATAAATTTGAAAAACTGACAATTTTGT
>CASFYE010000044.1 GCA_949298925.1 uncultured Bacillota bacterium | reverse complement strand
TATATAATATATTATATTTATATAAGTGGAGATTAAAATGACTGAAAAAACGAATGACGAGCTTGAACTTACAAGCTCTCAACACTATGGCGCTGGTGACATACAGGTTTTGGAAGGTTTGGAACCTGTTCGTAAACGACCGGGCATGTATATAGGCTCGACTGACGAGCACGGTCTTCATCATCTCGTTACAGAAGTTGTGGACAACTCAATCGATGAGGCTCTTGCAGGTTATTGTACTAAAATAGAAGTGACCATAAATGAAGACGGGTCTTGCAGTGTTGCTGACAATGGTCGTGGAATACCAACAGGCATAATTGAAAAAGAAGGAAAAAGCGCTGTCGAAGTTGTTTTGACTAAACTTCATGCCGGTGGAAAGTTTGGTGGCGAAGGCTACAAAATCTCTGGAGGATTGCACGGCGTTGGTGTTTCGTGCGTTAATGCACTGTCATCAAAACTGGTAGCAGAAGTATATCAAAACGGTCTTTACCATATTATCGAATTTTCACGTGGTAAAACAACTTCACCATTAAAGATCGTTGGCAAAACAGAAAAAAGAGGAACGACCATAACATTCTGGCCTGACGACGAAATATTTGAAACTATCGTTTTCAATTATGAAACGATGAAAGCTAGATTTAGAGAAATAGCTTTTCTTAACAAAGGGCTAGTCATCTCATTAGAGGACAAACGTCCTGGAAAAGAGAATAAAGACGTTTTTGAGTTTAAGGGTGGAATAGTTGAATTTGTCGACTTTTTAAATAAAAACAGAGAAACGCTTTTGTCCTGCCCTGTTTATTTTAACAAATTTAACAGATCGGCAAAAGGCGAAATTGAAAACGAAGTTGAAGTTTGTTTTCAGTACAATGACGGCTACAATGAAATCATCAACACGTACGCGAACAACATAAACACCGAAGAAGGTGGCTCGCATTTGGATGGTTTTAAAAATGGCTTGACAAAAGTTATAAATGATTACGCTGTCAAAAATAAGATAATAAAAGAAAACGAAAAATTGTCAGGCGAAGATTGTAGAGAAGGCATCACCGCAGTGATCAGCGTAAAACTTAGAGAACCACAATTTGAAGGCCAAACAAAAACTAAACTTGGAAACAGCGAGATGCGAACCATAGTTTACAAAGCCATGGTAGAAAACTTTGGAGATTATCTTGAAGAACATCCAAGTGAGGCAAAAAACCTCATACTAAAAAGCGTCAACGCACAAAGAGCCAGAGATGCTGCAAGACGTGCGAGAGAACTCACAAGAAAAGGTGTTCTTGAAAGCACAACCCTTCCAGGCAAGCTTGCAGATTGCACTGAAAAGAACCCTGCGCATTGTGAAATATATTTGGTCGAAGGAGACTCGGCTGGCGGAACCGCAAAACAAGGAAGAGACAGACGCTTCCAAGCAATTTTGCCTTTGCGTGGAAAAATTTTAAACGTTGAAAAAGCTCGCTTGCACAAAATTTTAGAAAATCAAGAAATTAAAAATATGGTGACTGCTTTCGGCGCTGGAATTGGCAATGAATTTGACCAAAACAAGCTCCGCTACCACAAAATAATTTCTATGACAGATGCCGATGTGGACGGATCACACATCAGAATTCTCTTACTAACCTTTTTCTTTAGATATATGCGTCCACTTATTGAAAATGGCTATGTTTACTCGGCAAAACCGCCTCTTTATAAAGTAGCACGTGGCAAAGAAGAAAAATACTTTTATTCAGATCAAGAACTTAATGATGAGCTTGAAACAAATGGAAGAAAAGGCATAACAGTTCAACGATATAAAGGTCTTGGTGAAATGAACGCAGAACAGTTATGGGAAACAACTATGAATCCAGAAAAAAGAACTTTAATTCAAATCACCATGGAAGATGCAATTGAGGCGGACAAGATGTTTAATCAGCTTATGGGTGAAGATCCTGAGCTTAGAAGACAATTCATCGAAGACAATGCCACACTTGTCACCGATTTGGACGTTTAATTTTGATTATTAAAAAAATATATAAAATTTTTAGAGGGAAAAATGAAAGAAGAAAATGAAAAGAAATCTCTACCCGAACTTCTAGCAAACACAAAAATTGAAAAAGTCGATGCCGTAGGTGAATTGAAACGCTCCTTCATATCTTACGCAATGGCAGTCAACGTTTCTAGGGCAATTCCTGATGTTAGAGACGGTTTGAAACCAGTCCACAGAAGAATCTTGTTTTCAATGGGCGAACTGAACAATTTTTATGACAAACCATTTAAAAAATGCGCCAGAATCGTTGGTGAAGTAATGGGTAAATTTCACCCACACGGTGACAGCTCTGTTTACGATGCTATGGTAAGGCTTGCACAAGACTTCTCAATTAGATGTCCATTAATCGACGGACACGGCAACTTCGGTTCAGTCGATGGTGACCCTCCTGCTGCTATGCGTTACACTGAGGCAAGATTGTCAAAAATTGCATCATTGATGCTTGAAGACATAGACAAAGAGACAGTCGCTTTTTACCCTAACTTCGATGACACACTTATGCAACCAACAGTTTTGCCTGCAAAATTCCCAAACTTGCTAGTCAATGGCTCCGATGGTATTGCCGTTGGTATGGCAACCAACATACCTCCCCACAATTTAACAGAAGTTATTACGGGCACGCAAGCTTTGATTGCCAATCCTGACATCGACATTGACGAGCTTATTTCATATATTCCTGCCCCCGATTATCCAACAGGTGGCGTTATCATGGGAAGAAGTGCAATTAAACACGCCTACCGAACGGGACGCGGTGGAATTGTTTTGCGTGGAAAAGCCGAGATCGAAGAATCTTCTACAGGCAGACAAAGAATCATCATCTCCGAACTGCCTTATCAAGTCAATAAAGCAAAGTTCATTATGCAAGTAGCCGACTTAGTAAAAAGCAAAAAAATTGACGGCATTGCAGACATCAAAGAAGAATCAGACAGAAGCGGAATGCGCATCGTTGTAGAAATCAAAAAAGACGCCAATGCTCAGGTGGTTTTAAACTTGCTTTACAAACACACCCAACTTCAACAAGGCGAAGGCATCATCATGTTAGCGCTAGTTGAAGGTCAACCTAAAATTTTAAATTTGAAAGAGCTTTTACAATGTTATATCGACCATCAAATCGATGTTGTAAGACGAAGCACACAGTTTGATCTAGGGAAAGCAAAAGAAAGAGAACATATTGTAAAAGGTTTAGTGATAGCACTTGCAAACATTGATGAAGTAATAAAAATTATTAAATCATCAGATGACAAGCAAGAAGCCATGGAAAGACTTATTGAAAATTTTGAACTAGACAAAATTCAAGCAAACGCGATTTTGGAAATGCAGTTATCTCGCTTAACAAGTCTTGAAGTTGAAAAGCTTAATGAGGAATTAAGAGCTCTTGATGCTAAGATAGCGGATTTAGAAGATATACTTGCCAAACCAGAGCGCGTCAAGAAGATTATAATAGACAAGCTGGAAGAAATTAAACAAGAGTTTGGCGAAGCACGTAGGACAGAAATTAGCCTCGATGTTGGTGGTATTGACATCGCCGATTTGATACCAAAAGAAGAAGTTGTAATTTCTATGACCCATCTTGGATATATAAAACGCATGTCCACAACAGAATATCATTCACAAAAACGTGGCGGTGTTGGAGTTACTTCACACAAAACGAAAGACGAAGACTATGTTGAAAAGATGTTTACAACATCATCTCATGACGATCTTTTGTTCTTCTCAACAAAAGGAAAAGTGTATTGCCTAAAAGCTTATGAAATACCAGAAGCGCAACGAACTGCTAAAGGTCGAAGCATAGTAAACCTTATCATGTTAGATGCCGACGAAAAAATATCCGCTATTATTCCTAGAAAAGAGAATGCACAAGGCTTTTTGATTATGGCTACACAACGAGGCCTTATCAAAAAAACCAATTTAATAGAATTTGAAAAGATTAATAAAAATGGAAAAATTGCAATTTCACTTATGCCAGAGGATTGCTTGATAGGTGTTGAACTTTCTTGTGGCACCGATGAAATTCTCATCGCAGCGAGTGATGGCAAATGCATCAGATTTAGTGAAAAAGACGTGCGTGCAACTGGAAGAGGTTCACAAGGCGTAAAATCAATGACATTTAATGATGGCGAGCGTGCTATTGACATGACACTAGTAAAACCAAACACACAAATAGTAACCATCTCCGAGTTGGGATTTGGAAAACGATCGAGCATAAACGACTACCGCCTACAAGGTCGCGGAGGAATGGGCATCAAAGCTGGAATATTCAACGAAAAAACAGGCAAACTTGTAGCTTTAAAACAAGTTGAGGGTGATGAAGACCTGCTCATAACAACTGACAATGGCGTTATCATCCGCACCCCAACAGATGCTATAAGCCATATATCAAGAGTTAGCCAAGGTGTGAAAGTCATGAAATTAAAAGGTGATGCAAAAATTGTCGCAGTTGCGTTGGCTGAAAAAGAAGAAGACTCCGCTTCTGACGAAGCGAATGACGCGTCGGAACAACTGAATTAACTTTCATTTCACAAACATTGAATTATTATAAAAAAAATGTTAATATTTAAAAACAAAAGAAAATTAAAAAGGAGCAAAAATGGAAAAAGTAATTAAAAACATGAATTTTAAACCTTTGTTGGACAGAGCAGAATTTGAAAGGTTGGATCCCCCAAAAGAAGGAACCATGGTAAATATAAGGGTCGGCGATGAAGTGGAAGTCAAACTTATAAATGACAACATTGCAAGAGTTACAGTGGCTAGAAGTGTTGTGCCAGAACCAGAGTGTCTGTTTAAAATCTTTGTTCAAATGAGTGCGGATGTAGCAATTGAAAAAAAATATTATGACGAGCTTGCTAAACCGGAAGATTATTTTAAAAACACACCAATTTGCAGGGCACTTGTTTTGCATATCTCAACATTGATCGCTAACATGACGGTAAATTCTGCTATTGGGCCTATGGTTACTGCGCCAGCAGTTCAAGCTTAAGCATCTATATTAGATGCTTTTTTTGTTACACAGAATGTCATTTTTGTTTTTTATAACTATTGATTTTAATAAAAGCTTGTGATATAATAAATCACAAAATTTTTTTTGGGGGATTTTGGCTTATGAAAGAAGAAAAAAAATATCTTGAAAAAGTAAAAGAAGTTATTGATGAAAACATAAAAGACTTTGAAAAAAATCGTGAAGATGCCAAAAGACTTAGCACAACCCTATTAAATGAAAGAGCTGAAAATTTTTATATGATTGACAACGAATCTTCTACCTCAGAATCAGCATATTACATAAATAAAATCGACGATGCGGACGCCATGGCAGAAATTATGACCAAAAAAATAGATCTTTTTAATAAGATCAAAACACGGCCATATTTTGCGCGAATAGACTTTAAAGAAAAAAATTTAGATAAATCCAACAAGTTTTACATTGGGCTACATTACATAGCAGACAAAGATTGTTCTTACGTTTATGACTGGCGCGCCCCTATAAGCAGTCTTTACTACAACTTTGATGAAGGAACAGGCGAATATGAATCACCAGATGGCAAAGTCGAGGGCGAAATCACATTAAAGCGTCAGTATAGCATAGAAAACGGCGAACTAAAATATTATATAAACACGAAAGAAACAATCAACGATGAAATTTTACAAGAAGTTTTAAGCAAGCATGCCTCACCTAAAATGCGCCAAATTGTTTCAACCATTCAAAAAGAACAAAATGCTATAATACGTGAAGAAAATTTTCACACGATTCTTGTTCAGGGGGTTGCTGGCTCAGGAAAAACCAGCATTGCCCTACACAGAGCAGGTTATCTTTTGTACAACCACCGCAATGATTTCACGAGCAGTGACGTTTTGATTTTGTCGCCTTCAAATCTTTTTTCAGATTATGTTAGTGACGTGTTGCCAGAACTTGGAGAGGACAACGTTATAGAGATGACCTTTTCTCACATCGCTCGAACCGAACTAAAACGTCCAATTCAATCTCGCGAAGAACTTATGGATGAAATTTACAACTCAAAAGATCAAAAGAAATTGAATGAAATAGCTTACAAATCTTCATTTGATTATCTAGAAGCATTGATTAAATTTTTAAACGAAACCTTTGCCGCGATCTTTACCGCAAGAGACATGGTGTTTAAGCCTGCTGACGCGAAAGAAGATTCTTACAATGCGTTTAGTTTTTCAAAAGAAGAAATAAACAAATTGTATTTTGAGTCTTTTGCATCATTACCTATAAACAAGCGAATAGAATATATGAGCGAAATACTTATAGAAAAATTTGGACTGTCTCCAAAAGAAACAGAATTAATAAAACCTCGCTTTACCTCGATGCTTTATAGATTCTTCCCTATTTCAGACATTTACAAAATCTGCGAAATATTTTACAGCCGACAGGGACTTACTGTGCCAGGCTTCGAAAAAATTGCATACGAAGATGTTGCAACTTTGATGACCATTAAGCAATTTGTTTTTGGACTAAACCGTAATTTTTCAACAAAATATGTTATCATAGATGAAATGCAAGACTTTTCACCAACACATTTTTATCTTTTTAATAAGATTTGGGATTGCCCTAAAATTATTCTTGGCGACATCAATCAATGCATCGAAAAAACGCTTTCTAAAAAATATTTACTTCAACTATCGCGCTTTTTAAAAGCTAAATTGATTGTTTTGAACAAAACCTATCGCTCAACACGACAAATTTCACTTTTAAGTCAAAAAATAATTGGCCTAAAAGGTGTTATAAATATGAATAGAGATGGTGAAACCCCATCGATTATAAAAACAGACGACACTCAAAAAACATTGTTAAAACTTATTCATGAAAACAAAGAAAAATATCAACATACTGCAATAGTTTGCAAAACGTCGGAAGAAGTAAAAAAAGTTGCTCAAATGCTTGAAGGAAAAGAAAACTTTGAAATCATCTTAGGCTCAGACTATTCTTTCGACTTCCCTCTTATCATAACCACTTCAGCGACAAGTAAAGGCATAGAGTTTGATCATGTAATTATACCTTTTGTTGATAAAAATAATTATCACTCAGAATTAGATAAAAATATGCTTTACGTTGCAACCACCAGAGCTCTTCACCAACTCGAATTCATTTACGAAGGACACAAATCTAAATTTTTAAAAAAAGTATGATTATGCAAAAATCGCGAAAATTTTTAAATATACGATAGTCGAAAAAGTCATATAAAAATTTCATAACGAATAATCTTATCTTAATTCAGATAAGCAACCGCTCTAAATTAATAAAAAAAACAAAAATGTCATATTTTTACTGTGGAAATGTGGATAACTTGCCCAAAAAGGGCGTTGCTTGTATCAAAAGTCGGCATTATGTATAAAAATAAGCGCTTTTGCATAAATATTTGCGTGTGGAATTGTGGATAACTTTTGTGTGGAAAAGTTGGCACTTTTGCTTGACAAAATGCCATCTTTTTTTTGTGCTTTTAAACTCAAAATGACCAATTTTTATTTCAATTCTTTTGTTTACTTGACAATTTTTTTTTGATAGTTTACTATCTTTTTATAAGAGGTTAATCATGAAAGAAAAGAAAATCGCCCCAAGAAAACTTGCTGGATTTTGGGAACTTGATCCTGAAAAAGAATATGTATTTGAATATATTTTAGATAAAATAAGAGATGTTTTTTACAAGCATGCCTTTTTGCCGCTTGACACACCTGTAATGGAATTGTCTGACATATTGTTAGCAAAATCAGGAGGAGATTTAGACAAAGAAATTTATAGATTTGAAAAAGGCTCAACCGATGCATGTCTAAGATACGATTTCACCGTCCCTCTCGCAAGATATGTAGCAATGAAGGAAGGTGAATTAACTTTTCCATTTAAACGTTTTCAAATTGGAAAAGTTTACAGAGGTGAAAGGCCACAAAAGGGCAGATACCGAGAGTTTTATCAATGTGACGCAGACATAATTGGATTTGAAAAACTGTCTTTGGTCGCCGATGCGGAGTGCATATCTTTGTATGACGACATATTTGCGACACTTGGATTAAAATGCAACGTTGAAATATCAAGCAGAAAAATCTTGTTTGGTTTAATCCAAGATCTAAAAAAAGAAGACAAATTCAACTCAATCGCAAGTGCGCTCGACAAGTTCGAGAAGATTGGTGAGATAGCCACCGATGAGTTGTTAAAGGAAATTGAGCTAACTGAAAAAGAAAGAAATATTTTGCTAGATTATATAAAAATTAACGGAAATTTTTCAATTATTAAAGCAAAATTAGAAAAATTATCAAAAAACGAGATGTTTTTGCAAGGAATTGATGAATTAGAACAGATTGACAAACACTTGTGCAATATGAACATAAAAAACCATACCTACAATATGGCGATAATTCGTGGACACAATTATTATACATCATGTGTGTTTGAAGTCTTTTTAGAAGGTATGAGAAATTTAGGTGCCATGGGAGGTGGCGGAAGGTATGACAATCTTGCCGAATATTTTTCAGACAAAAAATTGCCAGGCGTTGGCATGAGCATCGGTATAAGCAGATTGTTTGACATTTTAATGCAGAACAACCTTATAACTGTGGACTTAAACAAAAAAAGCAAAGCGTCTATCATACCTCTTGGAGACAATCTAGACAATTGCTTGAATTTATGCTCAAAACTTAGAGCTGATTCGGTTGCCTGTGAAGTTTTGTTTGAAGAAAAAAGTTTTAAATCGAAACTCAAAGATGCAAACAGGTCGAATGTTCCGTTCATTATAATTGTTGGTGATGACGAAGTTTTAACAAAAACTTATACAGTTAAAAATATGCAAACTGGTGAGCAATTTAAACTCACATACGAAAAAGTCTTAAATTTGTTGAGGTGAATATGTTAATCACATTTGAAGGAACAGACTGCTCTGGAAAGGAAACTCAAAGCAATTTGTTAATGGAATCTTTAATAAAAAAAGGAAAAACAGTAAAAAAGTTTTCTTTCCCGTGTTACGATTCTCCAACAGGAGAAATAATTGCAGGACCCTACCTAGGAAAGAAAGGAGCGCCATTTTTCAAATCTCCATCAACCTTGGACCCAAAAGTTGCTTCATTATATTTTGTCGCTGACAGAGCCTATAACATTGGACCTATCAAAAATGCAATTAAAAAATATGATTACGTTATTATTGATAGATATGTGTATTCAAATATGGCACACCAGGGTTGCAAATTGCCTAGAAAAGCACGCACTGAATTTTTTGAGTTTATAAATACTCTTGAATTTGAATTATTAAAACTTCCCAAACCTAATCTAGTAATTTTTCTATATCTTTCAATTCCGTGCATCAACGACTTACTCTCTAAACGCGAAGAAAAACAAGATGCGCACGAAAGCGACCAAAACTACTTAAAGAAGGCTGAACAAACATATTTAGAACTTTGCAAAAAATTTGATTTTAAGAAAATAATTTGTGAAAAAGACGGAAAATTGCTGTCAAAAGAAGAAATATCTGAGAAAATTTTAGCAATAATAGAAAAATATGAACGACAGAATAAAAAGTAAACTAACTGCTCTCCCAACAAAAAGTGGCGTCTATGTAATGAAAAACAAAGATGGCATTGTCATTTATGTTGGAAAAGCAAAAAATTTAAAAAATAGAGTTTCACAATATTTTAGATCATCTCCTAAACCGAGCAAGGTTCAAGCTATGGTAGAAAACATAGATGATTTTGAATATTTTATCACAATTTCAGAAAGGGACGCGCTCGCACTTGAAAACAATCTTATTAAAAAATATCAACCTCATTACAACATTTTATTAAAAGACAGCAAGACCTTCCCTTATATAGCTATCAACATGAACGATCCCTTTCCTAAACTTCAAGTAGTTAGGAAAGTAGGCAAACCTGGCTGGAAATATTTCGGGCCATATTTTGCTGGATTAAATGCCGGCGAAATCGTTAAAACAGCAAATTCAGCTTTTGGCTTGCGAACCTGTAATTTAAAAATAAGCGAGACGTCAAAAGCAAAACGCGAATGTTTGAATTATTCACTTGGGTTATGCTCTGCCCCTTGCACAAAAAAAATTGATTATTTAGAATATCAAAACAAAATTAAAAAGGTTATCAATTTTTTAAGCGGAAATGACGAAGAAATTGAAGAAATTTTAAATAAAAAAATGCAAATCGCATCAGATAACGAAAACTTTGAAAGTGCAATAGTCTATCGAGAGCGTTTAAAAATGGTAAACAAGTTAAAACAGCGCGTAGTCGCAAATCTACCTAAAAATGTCAACAAAGATGTATTCGCTTACGTTAACGATGGCCTGAATGGTGTCATTACCTCCATGGTATTGCGAGGGGGAAAAATTTTGGGAGTGTTGAATTACACAATAAATGACGCCAGCCTAGAAGAAAACCAAACCTTGTTTAACTTTTTGACACAATATTACGAAAACATGATCGTGCCAGAAGAGATAATTTTAAGCCACGACTTAGACGACAAAGATCTTTTGTTGTCCTTTTGGAAAAAGACGACAAAATTGATTGTCAATCCTCATGGCATCAATTCGACTTTGTTAAAGATGGCAAATGAAAATGCTAAGGAATTTTTAGAAAAACATATCGAAAAAAACAAGATTAAGTATGCTTCTACGATTGGAGCACTGGAAAGACTTAAAACATCACTAAATCTACCGACCCTTCCTATTAGAATGGAATGTTACGACATCTCTCATATTAGCGGAACAAACAAAGTCGCATCTATGGTTGTTTTTGTTAACGGAGAACCAGCAAAGAATCAGTATAGAAAATTTAAAATTAAACATGTAAAAGGCTCAAATGATTTTGCTTCACTCAAAGAAGCACTTGGGCGAAGACTTGCAAGGTTAAAAGAAGGATTAAGTGAAAGCTTTAAAGTCACCCCGGACTTAATTATCATCGATGGTGGAAAAGGTCAATTGTCTTCCTGTCAAGAAGTTTTAAAAGAGTTCAACATGAATTTACCGATGATTGCACTTGCTAAACGTATTGAAGAGGTATATATGCCCCATCATGAAAATCCTATATTATTAAAACCAGGAAGTGCAGAATTAAAGCTTTTACAGCGCATTAGAGATGAAGCACATAGGTTCGCAATTACTTTTCACAGGCAGGTAAGAACAAAAGCACAAACGCACAGCGAGTTAGAAGAGATAAGCGGACTAGGTAAAAAGAAAATTGAAACATTGTTAAATGCATTTGGTTCTATTGAACAAATCAAAAAAGCCAGCATAGAAGAACTTTGTATTTTACCAGGAATACACGAAGCTCTTGCTCACCAAATCATTGAACATTTTAAGAAGGATAATTTATGATAAATTTTATTATAACACTAAACTGAGGACGGCAAGCAAATTTTAAAAAAATTTGCAACGCGCTTTTGCGCGTGCTGTGCATGTTCTGCACAGCGCCGTCCTCCCTCTTATTTTTCTTGCAAAATATTAAAAAACATGATATAATAAGCACAATCATAACCATGCAGGTATAATTTAGTGGTAAAATGTGTGCTTCCCAAGCACAATTCGCGGGTCCGATTCCCGCTACCTGCTCCAAATAAAAAAGAGAGAGAGGTTGCTCTGTTAGTTTTGAAACTAATATAAAAAGGAACTTTACTTTATCTGTAGAGTTCCTTTTGTTTTTTTGTGCTAGTTTCAAAATGGTTTGTCCTTAATCTCTCTTTTTTTATGCGTTGACGGCTTTTACACTTATAGTTTTTGTAGTTAAAACAGCTTCTTCACTGTTTAAATCTACAAGGCTTAACGTTACAGTATAAGTACCTTCTTTTTTTGCAGTCGCTTTAAACGTGGTAGTTACGTCGTAATCGTTTGTTACCTCAAATCCCTCTTGTGGCCCCCAGAAGCCAATTTGGGCAACATCCCACTCTTGCCCTTGTGTGTCTGTTGCCTTTAAAGTGAGGTTGTCTTTGTCTGTGACATTAACTTTGATCAAAACTTTTTCATAACCTAGCTCACGAACCTCATCGGCTTTTAGTGTGACGTCAACTTCAGCAGTTTTGTTGACTGTGATTTGTGCTGGTGCGTCAACTACGAAAGCATAAGCCGAATGGTTATCCATTTCTCCACAACCAACCATACCTGTCATTGCAAGAGCGCAAGTAGCACCGATTAACCCTTTATACATAAAGTTTTTAAACATTTTATTCCTCCTTTTAGAACTACATTTAGCATGTGCAATTAATAAAAAAATATTATAAATTTAATAAAACAATAAAATTCAACAAATTGTTTTGCAAAGATGTTTACTTTTTTATTTTTTTTTGCTATACTTATAAGGCAAGTAAAAGATTGGGTTTTACTGAAATGCCAAATACCGTTTACAGAAAAATTTATACATAAAAATTAATGCGCCGTTAGCTCAGCTGGATAGAGCGTTGGTCTACGGAACCAAAGGTCAGGAGTTCGAATCTCTTACGGCGCACCAGAGTTGTTTTGATTAACTTAAAAAAGAGTGAGAACTCATGACCTTCTACGAGCGCAAGCGAGTGGTCATACAGAGTTCGAATCTCTTACGGCGCACCAGAATTATCACTTTTTTTACATAATAAATTTATTATCACCCTTCATGTTTATAAATAAGGCTTTTCACGACTATTTAAAATATTTTGTTTGATCATAAATGATAAATTTTTTATTTTTTTAACTCTTTTTTGTATTTAACCTCTCCTAACCTTTTAACAATTTCGTATTCAAAGAATAAAATGAGTTAGGAGGTCTTAATGTTTTTTTGCAACCATTTTTATAAATACCCACAAACTAGAATAATAGTAAAGACTATCCCTGGATTAAGCATTCAAGGCCCACCAGGAGCAACAGGTCCTACCGGAGCAACCGGCGAGAGAGGTTTGCAAGGTTTTGCTGGTGCAACCGGTCCAACGGGACCGACCGGACCAACTGGTCCTACTGGAGCAACAGGTCCTACCGGAGCTAGTGGAGAAAACGGTTTGCCAGGTCCAACAGGTGCGACTGGTGCAACTGGCGAGAGAGGTTTGCAAGGTTTAATCGGAGCAACTGGACCGACAGGCGCTACCGGTGTTACTGGTGCTACTGGAGCTACAGGAGCAACAGGACCAGCCGGTATTGCGGGTGATACTGGTGCAACCGGTCCAACGGGACCGACTGGACCGACAGGTGCTACTGGAGAGATAGGCCCAACCGGGCCAACTGGAACTTTGGGGGTCAACAATTCTTTGCTTTTTGTAAGAAGTGGCAATGTTGGAGGAGATGGTACTCAAGCAAATCCTCTGCCCACGATTTCAGATGCAATAAATCAAGTTGAAGATAATGGATATATTATAGTAGAAGAGGGAGTATATGACATTTCTACAACTTTAAATTTGAACAAAAGTGGAATTTCGCTTATAGGAAAACCAAATTCTATAATAATGCTTCAATCAAATGTTGTTGGTATGCTAGTAAGTGGTGATAGCAATGAAGTTTATGGATTAACGTTTACGAGCAACAACCCTTACCCAACTGAATTTATACAAATTGGAGGCAACAACAACATTATAAGAAACAACATCTTGTTTGGACCGGAACAATCTGGTAGCTCTGACACATGGGTAACGAATAGAGGTGTCGTAACACAGGGAGCAACACAAAACAGCTGGATAGATGGCAACATTTTTTACTCATTACGACAAGCAGGTTATTTAAATCCAAACTCAACAGGATATATAACTCACAATGTCGTTTTTAACACACGAGGTTGGGTTGTTGACCAAGCGCTCATGCAGTTTTCTGGCAACTCATGGGGAAGCCCTGCAAATGCTGTGGACATCGCGCTCTTAGCTGGAACCACAACGTCAGCTCCTTATGATTCTGTTTCAGATTTGCAAAGAAACAACAGTATGGCAAATATAAGCGACCAAAGATAAAGATATGATAAAAAAATATAATAGAACTCTTGCAGTCGATTATGCAAAAAAATGGGCATTGTCGCACAATCCAAATTATTTTTATTTCGACGGCATAGGTGGAGACTGCACAAATTTTGTCAGTCAGTGTTTGTTAGCCGGCGGTGGAGTTATGAACTTCGACAAATATTATGGTTGGTTTTATGTCAACCAAGCAGTAAGATCGCCAAGTTGGGCAAGCGTGAATTATTTGAGAAGATTTTTGTTAGATAAAACTTTAAAAGGTCCGCTCGCCGAGATAAAAGCTGTCGAAAAGTTGGAAATTGGTGATATTGTTCAGTTGCGACAAAACGTGCTGGATTTTAATCATTCTTTAATCGTCTCAAAAATTGAGGATAAAAAAATTTATGTTTGCGCGCATTCTGTTGCATCACTCGACCGTCCTTTGTCTAGTTATGAGTTTGAAGAGGCTGTCGGCTTGCACATCTTAGGCACACGCATATAATTTTTTTGTTTGCATAAAAAATAAAAAAAGTATATAATTTGATTTATAGCAAAGGAGTTGTTATGAAAAAATTAAAATACTTTTTATTGTGCTTAATGTTGTTGCCTTGCTCAGTTTTGCTCAGTGCTTGCACAGTAAAAACAGAATATGTAGCACCCGCAGTTACCGAAGAAGTTGTAATAACTTCCGATTTGACGCAAGCAACAAATCTTGCCATGACATCGACTCTTGCAATCTTCACAGAGACTAAAAACGGCTACGGTGCAGGAGCTGGAGTTATATACTCTTTGGACAAAGACGCCGGAGAAGCTTATGTTATAACCAACTATCATGTGATATGTGGCGACAGTTATTTTGGCAATACAATAGCCTCTAAGATTTATGCTCAGCCTTATGGCTCACAATATTGTAGCATTGCCGAAAATTTTATGGGACAATCGCAACTTGTGACAGGCAACAATTTGCTTACTTGCGAGTATGTCGGAGGCTCACAAGCATATGACATAGCTGTTTTATACATTAAAAGTGATTTGCTGTCGGAACTTGATATAAAACAAGCCACCATATCAACCACATCTGCAAAACTTGGTTCCACAGTTATTGCAATCGGCAACCCTAATTTTCAAGGGCTGAGCGCAACACGTGGAATCATTAGTGTTGAGTCGGAGACTATTGACGTTTACGTTGGTCAAGAAGCAATAATGCCGACTGACACTGACGAAATAATATCCTACCGCGCAATAAGATTCGACGCAGCAATCAACAGCGGAAACAGCGGTGGCGGTTTGTTTAACGAAAAAGGGCAATTGATTGGTATTGCCAGCGCTGCGGCAGAAGATTTGGACGATTTTAGTAGCGCTATACCTGTGAGCGTGGCTGTCGGAGTAACTGAGAATATAATTAATTCAAAAAATTTATATGGGCTTAACGGCGTTTACCTAGTTGACCTTGGCATTAGCTACGAAGTGAGCAATTCTTACTCAATATTTGAAGAACAAACAGGCCTTACTTTTATAAAAGAGGACGTGCTCGTTTCTTCAGTTTCAAACGACAAAAGCACTCTCCTTTACAACAGTGGTATTTCAGTAGGTGACAAAATAACTTCGATAAAAGTTGGAGATCGTAATTTAGAACTTTCAAGAGCATATGAACTTGATGACTTTTTACTAACAGTCTTCCCAGGCAATGTTGTGGAAATCACTTGGGTGAATGGTGATGGCGCACATTCTGTAACACTTGAAACATCAAAATCAAACTTTGCGCTTGTAGAAATATAATAGAGGAAGAAATGAAACAAAAAATAATTTTAGACGTCGACCCAGGAGTTGACGACTCAATTTCAATGCTTTACAGTTTCTTGACCGACAAGCTTGATGTAAAACTCATTTGCGTGACAAAAGGCAACAAAGACATTGAACAGACAACACTAAATGCACTCTTTATAACCGAAAACTTTTCAAAAAAGCCGATTCAAGTTGTTCAAGGTGCAAAATCGCCCTTGAAAGAAAACAATATACCAAACCTAAATGTTCACGGCAAAAGTGGTTTGGGCAATTTGATAAATGTAACAAACGTTTCAAGCAAAACTATAAATTCAAAAAATTATGGCTTTGAAGAAGCTATATTTGATTGCGTAAAAAAGCATAAAGACATCATATACGTTTGTAACGGCCCATCATCGAGCCTTGCAAAAGCTTTGCAAAAATATCCTGACATTAAAAACTACTTAAAAAAAGTTTTGATTATGGGCGGAACCTATAGCGGAATAGGAAGCATAACTCCTTATGCAAGTTTCAATATTTACTGTGATCCCGAAGCCACACAAATAGTCTTAAATAACATTGAATATGTGAGATTTAGTCCATCTGAAGTTGGACTCTCTGTCTTTCTAACCCAACGAGAGCTGGATAAGTGGGAAAAATATGGAAAGTATGGAAGCATGGTTAAAAAACTCTATACAGGCTATCGAGATTTGCTTATGCCGACCGACAAGTTTGCAACGCATGACTTGTGTGCCATAATGACAATAACTCACCCTGACTTTTTTGTTTTTAAAAACGTTGATGTAAAAATCAACACGACTTTTACCAAAAAAAGAGGCCAGACTATTTTCACAGATGATCCAAAGTCAAAGCATACTCTCGTTTGGGAAGCAGACCAAAATAAGATCGTTGACTGTTTTGATAAGTTATTAAAAAAAGCAAAATAAAACTTTGCCAAATGGCAAAGTTTTTTTTATTATATTCCTTTATAACAATGGCGCGAAAAGTCTGAAAACCGATTGAGCAATTTTGCTTAAAGCTGGCGCTTTTTTAAAATAAGACTCATCTGCTAGATTTGAATTGTCCATATCTTTTTTCATTTCTAAGGCATATTGATTGTTAAGCTTTTCTGAATACATAATTGCAGTCGATTCAAAATTAAGTCCAAACGATCTGTTGTCCAAATTACAACTTCCAATCGATAACAGGTTGTCATCAACAAGCAATGTCTTAGCATGCATAAAACCATTATAAAAATAAGTTTTAACTCCTATTTGTGCCATTTCTCGAGCATATGAAAGTGTTGGAAAAAACACGGTCCACCTGTCAGGTTTTGCCGGCAACATTATCCTCACATCAACGCCACTTTTTTGCGCGATCGTTAAAGCTGATATAAACACATCATCAGGCACGAAATATGGTGTTTGTAACCAAACCCTTTTTTTAGCAGAGGTTATCATTTTTACATAAGCCTCTTTTATTTTTTGCAGTTTCGAATCTGGCCCAGAGGTCAAAATTTGCAAGCCTACGTCTCCTTTTTGCTGTGGCAAAGGGAAATACTCCTCTATATAATTTTCAACTGGTGTGTTGTCCTTTTTCGCATAACGCCAGTCATCAAGAAAAATGTTTTGTAATGGGAAAGCCCCACTGCCCTCTATCCTAACACTCGCATCACGCCATGGCGAAAGCTTCTTTTTCATTCCCATGTGATCTTCACGAATGTTTATTCCACCGGTATATGCAATCTTGCCGTCAATTACAACTATCTTTCTGTGATTGCGATAATTGATTTTTAAATTGATCATCCTTATATGCATGAATGGAGGAAAAAATTCCGCCACCTCACCACCTGCTTTTTCTAGCTTTCTGAAAAATCGTTTTCTTGTTTTTTTGCTTCCAACTGAATCGTAAATAAGTTTTACCTTAACGCCCTCTTTGGCTTTTTTCACAAGAATGTCCATAATTTCCTTGCCAACTCTGTCATTGGCAAAAATGTAATATTCCAAATTGATAGATTTTTTTGCAGACAAAAGATCTTGCTTTAAAATTGCCATCTTTTCAAATCCAAAACAAAAATATTTCACATCATTAAACAAACATGGATAGCCCCCCATGTCAAAACAAAGCTTGACAAGTTCGGCATTTTGACCAAAGTTTTTTGTTCCACTTACTTCTGAAAATGTTTGTAAACCCCTAATGTTGTTCAAAACGTCTTTTTCAGAAATTGATTTCTTTTTAAGCATTCTACGTGTTCGATAGCTTAATCCACTCCCCAGCAACACGTAAAATATAAATCCAATTCCTGGAAAAAAGGTCAAAATGGAGAGCCACGCAATAATAGTTTGAGGTTTCTTTTTTTCGAGAAAAACCATACCTACAAGTAAAAATAGGTTAACAACTCCCAATATACCAAATGCTGTCAAAACCCAAAATGCCCAATGCAATGTTTTCCTCCTTTCCGCCCTATGACAAAAGTAACCTTTTCTAACGAAAAGTTTTGCTTTGCCTTTCGGCGAAGCGCCCGCGTAATGCGGGCACTTTTGTCATGGCTTAAACTAAGATAATTCTAAACCAACCCAAACGATAGTCATAGCCTTTTTCATTTCTTTCAAATGTTTTGTCTGGCCCGCCTGATGCTTTAACATAGATGTTAACCAAAATATATTGTTGCTTGTTAATGGTGTAATTATCACCAGTGTAAAGATCTGTTCCATCAAAATATGCTGTTGAAACATCTCCTACGCCAGCAGTTACTTCGAAGTAAATTGAACTTGTAAGCAAAATCGAACTGAATGTTTCTCCACTTGCAACATCTACGGCATGACTATTTATTGAAATAAGCTTTCCGCTTGAATCTGTTTTAAAATCGTAGGTGGTTGTTTCATCTCCAAGTGTCATAGTAACCGTTCCAACTCCATTTTCATACTTAACAGTTCCAAAACTAATTCCATCTCCGCCACTAAAAACACAACTTGCTGACACTCCTTCACTTCCAGCGTTGTAAGTGTAAGTAACATCAAACTCTTCTTCAAACAAACCTGACAAGCTTGCAAGTGTTCCATTTGTCACTTGCCCCGAGCTTTGAGTTGCTTGATAGATTTTTACGTCTTTCGCCCATGCGCTTATAGGTATTTTGAAGTTGCCTTTTAAAGTTCCGTCATAATCGGACCAGTTGTCACCGTTTTTATATTGAATGCCTGAGCCTTCTGCATCTGCAACAATTTGTCTTATTGTTGTGTCGCCGAGGCCAGTGTCGAGAGAATAGAAGTAACGTGTCAACCAGTAAACTTGATTGTAGCGATAATAGAAGCCATTTACTTTAACGATATATGATTTATTCACAGTAGCATAATTGTTTGTAAACCTTCCTGAATCTTCGATATACAATGTGTCGTGTGTAATAACCGACCAACTGATTCGATAACCTCCGTCTCCTAAGCAATCTGTTTTTATATCACTGCCACCATATCTCACACGGAAATCTTCATCATCTGACGTGCCTTCAGAAGCAGTAATCTTTATTTTTACAGTATCGGTGTCAGGTTGCAATGTCATACCTAATATTTCAGACAAACTGTTGTAGGTGGTTTCTGGCCTGTATTGTAACGTGTTATTGAGCGTTTTCGAACCTTCAAATGTTTCATCACCGCTACGTGTCATCTCAACGTTCACTGTCGCCTGACCACCAGCTGGCAATGTAACCTCTAGTGTGTCATCATAATAGCTTGGGGTTATAATGTCATTTCCGCTAGTTCCGTTTCCGTTAACCACTACTATGTAATCACTTAAAGCAAATTCTTCCCCATCGATTACAACATTTTGCGCGGTGCTAATGCTGTATTGTTTGCTTACTGTTGCTGGGAAGCTGATGTCACAAGTTTCTGTGTCACCGTTCTTAGAATACTGCAACGTTACATGCACTTCAACTTGAACGCTACTATTTGTTCCATAGTACCAACCTGGCAAATTAGGAACAGTAAATCGCCCTGGGTTTTCCCCCTTACCTATTCCTGTATAAGTTATGCCTTGCCACGATGATTTCAAATCAGAACTTGTAATTAATTCGTAATCTGCTTCGTCAGGTTCAGCATTTTCTGAATTTTCATCAAGATATTTAAATCCAACACTTTCAATCGTAACGTATTGATAAATCATGTTGGCTGTACTAGCCATATAATTGTTATAAATATCTTCTCCGCTATTGATGTTGTTGTCTTCTCCACCGACAACATTTTGCGCCTCTGCGTTTATGCCCCATGTTGCAATATTGTCAACAACGATCATCTTCACTGCTCCACTATTGTCTTCCGGCAGGATGTCTCTCTGTATTGTCAAGTCATATTCTCCAGTTGCTGTGCCTTCTTCATCTATGACTGGTGTTGCAACAATCTTATCATAAATTACGCCAACGTCAAAATTTTCACCTTCAGTAAATGTTGCATCAGAATAAGCCGTGCTGATGACAGGATTTTGAGCTGTTGGAGAGGAAAGCGTGAAGTAAAACTCTATTTTAAATCCCCATGAGTTGGTTATTTCAAGCATATACATCTTCTGTCCAAACGCGATTAATGAAGGCACCAATTTTAGTTCACTCGTTGATCCACTAGCGTTTTTCCATGTGTAAATGTTGCCGACAGCGGCGACATCGCCTGAACCGACTGCAACAGAACCAGACTGAGCATTTTCTTGTTTTTTCCATGTAGAACCTATATTCAATTTTGCGATATTACTTGCTTCATTGTAGCCATTCCCTGCATCTTTCACTGTCAACTTATAAGTCAAGCTTTTTGCAATGTTACTGCTGTCCCAGTTTGATCTAACAAAGGATACGATTGAATCACTGTTTGTTGCAATATTGAAATTACTTTCACCGTCTGGCACGAAATTGTAAGGGCTCTCCTCATTTGTAGCCACTCCGTCAGTAACCACCCCAGGAACAGCCACTTGCACTCCTCCAATCGTAACGTTGTAATCAGGAATCAACTTGACTACGAAATAGAAAGTTTGGTCTGTGCCTCCTGCAATATAATTCAGTTTTAAAAGGACGTAACTTCCATCATTGTCGGCTCCTTCACCGAACAAGTAGTAGTCATAGATTTTTTCTTCGCTGTTTTTGATAGGTGTAAAGCTTAAATAGTCATCACCAGCTTCCGTTTGATAAACAAAATCGTTTTCCGTAACGCCATCTGGCCACCCCCCATCAATATCGTTCCAATCAAATGTATTGTCTTTAGTGTTTACAACAGTTAAATCTATTTCGGCGTTTCCAATATTGTCAGCCGACAGCATTTCGCCAGTCGATGGGTGGCGAATTCCCATTTCTTTTACGATTGTGTAGGTGTTGATTTTGTTGGTTTCGATTTCAATAACTGTTTTATTGGCCGATGACCAAGCGTATTGTGCCTCGATGTCAAGCACTTTTTTAAGTTTGTAAGTTATCGTTCCTTTTTCTATACCACCCTCTGTAATTTTGTAAGTGACATTAAAGGTCGCTGTTTCATTATTTTCAAATTTGCTTGGTTCATTTACAGCCAGTTTTTCTTCTTCACAAACAATTAAGGTTTCGCTGTTAATCAACTGTGTGCTTCCATTTGACAGTCTGTATTTGTATTCAACACGGCTTGCCTGCCTAATGAATTGAATTGAAGTAGAGCCAACAAATTCGCCATTTTGATTTATAGAGCCAACAACAAACTCATAGCCTTCACCAAGTAAATTGTCTACTACTGTTGAAATTGGCTTGCCACCGATTGTCTTGCCATTTAAAATTCCAATATCTACAAAGATGTTGGCTCCTCTGTCAATCATGCTTTGAGTTAAGACGAACGATGCGAGTTGTTCATACATTGTTGTGTCATCTTTACCCTCTGGTCTTGCATAGATTTTTTGCAAAGACCCCGCCTCGGCTCCGTCTTTTAATATGCCAAGTTCGACAAGCCTGTTTTTCGCGAAGATGTTTGTTTTCCCTTCGTCGCCGTAAATATCCCCTTTGTCAGCATAGATGTTTTCATAATTTTCTGTAGCAATTGTGACATGGTTTATTGTGTTGTTGGTGCTTGCGGAAATGACAGTGCTAAAGAAATAAACTGTGTATTGCGCCGTAACTCCTTTATAAGTTATACCAAAAGTGACTGACGCCCCCTCTGCGACTTCGACACCTCCTGCAACTTTAAATATTCCGCTTGCCCATTTACCTGAATCACGAATGCCTTCTGCACTTGTGATTTGTTGCCCATCATTTGTAAATCCGCTGAACGATATGATTGTATAGGTTACGCCGTTCGCAATTTCAGAAAATTTCTTAGAAGTTTCTGTTATGGTGTCGCCAAGACTTACATCGCTAAATTTTATTCTTTCCGCTTGTGCAAAATCGGCTGTCCCACCAAAATGATTGTTTAGGTTTATTCCACCACCATCATCTTCTATGATTTCCTTAGAATAACTTTCATAACCCAAATCCTTGGTTGTGCCAAAAGGATTTGGATAAGACACTTCGTATGTTGCGGCAGCAACAATAGTAAACGTCAATTCGATTTCGTTTGTAGTAAATGTGTAATCACCTTTTGTATAAGTAAGTTTAAACTTTATGCTAGTAGGAGTGTTTTGCCCAACATATTCTGGAGTGATCTTTAAATCGTCATCTTGAACGTACACGCCTTTATCAGGAGCACTAATATCAAATAAGTTTCCATCAATATTGACTGCAATAAGGCTATATACCCCACCCAAATTTATTGACGTCCCAGAACTTTCCAAAAGATTTCTTAAAGACACTGTTTCAGTTTCGCGTGATAAAACGTCCCCTATACCCTGTGACACCGTAGTTAAGTTTGGTTCAAAGTCAAAAGTCTTTTCGGTGTAACCTGTCCGAATATATGTGATAATTGGTTCTGATCCTTCTTTAGTTAATGTCAACTTAGACGACTCGTAATTGTAGGTGTAATTTTCATCGCCTATGGTGATAGTCCCTGTTTTTGCATTTGCGCCATCTGATGATGTGCCATCAATTGAATATGTCAAGGTTGTCTCACCGCTTTCCGTCATGCCCACTGTGTAAGTTTTGTCATCAATTATTATTGAACCACGACTGCTTGTAAACACGAGTTTTAAGGTCAACGAATTGCTGTCAGAGATGTATTCAACGTTGTATGTTTTACTATCTATTTCTACGATTGGTGAGGCGATAGAAAGATCAATCTCACGTGTAAAAGTTTCGTCGTCAGTTTTACTTAAAGTAATTTTATTTGTTTCAGTGTAAGTGTAGGTGTATGTTGCACCGCCTATGATGATTGTCCCTGTCTTTGATGTTTCTTCTCCTGATGGTGTGCCATCAATTAAATATGTCAATGTTGTCTCACCGCTTTCCGTTGTGCCCACTGTGTAAGTTTTGTCATCAATCGTTATCGAACCTTCACTACTTTTAATCACCTGTTTTAAGATCAACGAATTGCTTGTTATATCATAAACTACAAAATAGCTTTTACCTTCAACAGTAATGTTTTCAACATAAGCATATGCAACTTTTATTGTCGCTCGTTCAATATTTTGATATATAGGTTGAACTTTAACTTTTTGGTTGCTCATATCATATTCTAAGTAGCCTTTCTTCGCATTTGTAGAATCATCATATGTAAAAGTAACGTCATTTATAGTTACATATGCCTTATCATTAAATGTCCCATCTTTATTCAAGTTTTTAATCAAATAATTAGCCACACTATACTCACTGCCACCTGGTAATGAGGTGTCAGCGATCCATTCCATTTCCACGGTCGCTGGAACGATGACTCGCACTTTTATTTCTGCTTGTCCGTCATTGACAACAAAAGTCAAGTCGATAACCGTGTCTGCCTCGACAAAGACTGGCGTTGTAATTGTCAAAGTCTTAGGATTTTCAATGACATCTTCAAAATCAAATGTATAGCCTTCTTTGCTTTCTTCAACCAATTTTGTTGTGACTTCGTTTGGCAAAACGTTGCTCTCGCCACCATCCTCACTTCGTTGTTTTGTTGTAATTGAGAATAGGTGATTGGTTTCGTTGCGATCCAGAGTTATAACCCAATCGTTGCCTTCCTCAGAAGCCGTGTCACCACTTGTTTCACTTGCAATATTCAAGAAATATTCAACATCGGTGCTGTTGATTATGAAAGTGTATTCCAGCGACTCTCCAAAGAAATTTGAATACCTTTTTTCTATAACAAGTGTAGCATTTTGCAAGGTTCCACTTTGGTCGTCTATCGTCAAAGTTTCCCCTTCAAGAGAAATAAATCCCTCGTATGCTGATGAATTTCCATTGATTGTGAATTGTTTTATGCTGTAGATTGAATCACCTAATCCAATCAAACTCAAAGTTAACGTGCTTTCAGCGAAGGAATAGGTGTATTGCTTCCCTTCTACGACAATTTTTCCATTGGTGCCGTTTATGTTTTCTCCGTCTTTTGTCAGTGTTAAACCGCCATCTTCGGCATTGTATTGCACGTCGTAGTCTTTTGAATTTATTGTTATGCTACCTACGTAATTTGACTCTGAAAGTGTCAACGTGCTTGTTATATTTTCTTCTACTGTTGGAGTGGCAGTGTCTGGGAAACGCTTTTCACCATTATCGTGCGGATCGCTTAAGACGATTGGTTTTGACCCTTTAACCGTTAAAAATTCTGCCGTCGCTCCATCATATGGATAGTTTACTTTGTCAAGTGTCGCATTTGGGCTAACCAAAACATGTAAAACAAATGTTTGAGAATAAACGCCATTTTGCATCGTTATTTGAATTTCTAAAGGCAACGTGCCATTGATCAAATCCTTACAATTGTTTGAAAGATTTTTCAAAACTAGCATTCCGTTTTCCAGCGAACTTATCACCGAAGTTTCATAGTCTGTGCAAATTTCTCCATCAACCAAATAAGTAAAAGAAATATTTGAACCTGTTATGTCTGCTAAATCAAACAGCGAATATGCTCCGCCAGCTATGACAGATGTTTTAATGCCATTGTTTATTACGTCAAACAAATCAAAATTATTCTCTGTGTCTTCCCCAGGAAAATCGCTTCCTATCTGCGACAATATGACTGGAACGTCCCATGTCGCATAATCAAGCTCACCGGAAGAAAAGTTAAATTTTAAATAAGTGTTTTTGTCACAACGGATGGCTTGGCCGTTTGGATTCAAGCTTATGGTGTACTTCTTCTCTGTTGTCCCTGTAAGTTGATAAAAGCTTCCGTTTGCGCCCACCATCAGTTCCGCTGTAAGACCGGAATCTGCCCAACCTCTCACAACATCAATTGAGTTTTGAGTGATTAATGCCATTTGTGTGCCATCATATTTTTGAGCACGAACTATCGCCTTGTTATTGTCAGTTGTTTTTAAAAGCTCGTTTAAATCGTTAATTTCTAAACCAAGGGTCAAGTTGAAGGTTTCTGAAGCGACCACATTACCATTTGCGTCATACGCATATAAAACGATTTCTTTCCCTGTTGTGTTTTTATCGTAATACAAATAGGTTTCCGTTCTAACAATATTATTACCATCTAAAGATAAATATTGTAACCCACCTGCATTTTCATCAACAAATTTATAATTGCTTATCAAACCACCTGCGGTTATGTTTTTGTTTGGATCTAAAGGCACAGTTCCAATAGATGAATCAGTCTCTTGCGCTAAGGTGGTTATTCTTCCAATTGTAAAAACATTGCTATAACTATATCCATTGGTAGCAGAAGCAATACTTGCTAAGCTAATTTCGGAATCGTTTTGAGGATTGATTTTTAAGTTTGGATAAACTGTGAATGAAAGTTCGATTAAATAGCCGTAATAATTTCCAACCCGTGTTCCATCTTTTGGTTTATTAACAGCATACAACGTAAAATTGTAATTGGTCGGTTGTGTGACATCATTAAAGGTGAGCACGCCTTTTTTTATTGTAGCAATTGCATTGGCCTCAGTTTTGTTTATATCCCCGCCACTATGTATGTAATATTCCTCTTCAAAAACTGCACCCCAATTAACATTTTTCACTTTAAGATAGTTGGTAACTTCTACATTCTCATCATTTAAGTTGATTCCAAACCCTGCATAAACACCTATTGAGTTTGAGTCTGTGTGACCTTCTACCCCCGTGATTTCTCCACCATAATTTACTTCGTTTAAACTGTTTCTTTCTAGTTCAGCGGTCTTTTTAATGGTAAACGAAAAGGTGAAATTTAATGTGTTGTTGTCGTTACGCGCATTGAAAAGCAAAGTTACGTCTTTCCCAAAATGATTGTTTACACGCAATGAATAAATTTCCGTGCTACTGTCTGGTTTTGCACCTGCAGCAGACCAACCAATTGAAGACGAGGTTTTATAACTAATCATGTCCCACAAATCGTCATTAACTTCTGACAAAAATGTTGGTGCAAGAGTTATTTTATATTTATCGTAGTTATAAATTTTGTCCCCAACATAAACAGTCAATATGCCGTCAGTTACTAATGTGCTTGGATTCGTTGGGCCTTCGTTTTTTAACTTAATTTCCGCACTACCTTCGCCTACCTCCGCACTTCCTTCGCCTACCGATGTCGGTGTATAAACATAAGAAACTGACGAGGTGCCTGCGTATCCTTGATCCAACACACAAATTTTTGAAACGCCTGTGCTTGTAACATTAAGAGTTAGGCGGACAGTGGCACTGCCAGACTTAATTGTAACTGTTGCATTTCCACTTCCGTTGCCAAAGCTTAAAGATTTGTCAAGATTGTTTGCCATAACAAGTGTTGAGTTTGATGAGGAAATTGTGTAATCCCCTTCAAACTCTCTGCCATATTGGTCGAGTGTTTTTATTCCGTTTGGATAATAAGTCTCATTATATTCTTGAAAATAAGCATTTAACTCGTCTAAACTTTCCGTTCCAGTCAATCCTGTTATGCTTATCTCACTTGTGCCGTCTGACTGTAATGTTTGAGTAACGTTGAGGACTTTATCCTTTAATTCACTTTCTATCGTTTTAGTTTGTTGATCATAAATCGTTATATAATCTTGAATTTCCTCTCCGCCAATATTTGCAATCTTTCTTTCTGTAGAAATTGAGTTGTCGTATTCAATAAAAATGTAATAATTTTCACCTGTTTCAATAGCAAATTTTAAATTTGGTTCAATGCCGATGTTTACCGAAACTTCGCCAGTCCCTGCCCCATTTGAAGTCGGCGATGAAAACCTAAATATGTTTGTCATTTTTTCGCCATCGCCACCTGCGTCTTTGGAAGCGAAGAAGGTGATGTTGCCGTTGTTAAATTCTTCTATAAACAGCTCTTCGTCACCATTTTCTACTTGAATTGTCATGACAATGTCATTGCCAATGACGTTGCCAACTATGTTTGAACCAGATGGAATCGCGTAAGCGGAAAGTGTTGTTTCATTATATTTAAGCCACTTTTCTCCGTTTCCAACTTCGATGTCAACATTTTTTATCCCACGCAAACTGTTTTCAACATTGACCGCAACAGCTGACGAAACTTGAATCAGTTTATACGTGCCATCATCATTAAACACAGGCTGATTGTAAGCGTCTGTTTTGACAGTGGCAAACACTATGTAAAATGTTGTGGCTTTATTTGCAATAAGTTCGCCACTCGCCAAAGGATAAAGCTCGGTGGAACTTCCGTTTACAGAATAAGTCCCTTTGCCAACAGTGTCATATTCTATTTTGCCATCGATGTTTTCACCATATGCGAAAACCACCTTTCTTTGGTAAACGTTTGATGAAGGGACGTTTGCAACATCAAACAGGTTTTGCCCATATTGTGCTGGGACTGGCTGGCCATTTTCGTAGATGATCTTCAAGTTGATGCCGTCAACGTCCTGCCAACTTGCATCCCATGAAACGACATCTTCTTGATGCGTCGAAACCTTTGCGTATAAAGTCTTTTCCTCTTCAAAAATATTGTAAGAGCCTTCCTCGTCCTGAACGATGAGCGCTATTGCCAGCTGAAGCTCACACTCGACGTTTGAAGACAACTCAAAATATGCCAAATTTAAGTCACGAACGTTTGAATTTATCAAAACATATGTATTCCCATTGCTTGCCTCTCTTTCACTTCCACCACGCAAGACAATGTTGCCAATGAGATTTTCTCCATTTGCTCCTGTCGCTGAAACAACTCTCATTCCAATGTTTCTGATCATGCCGGAAAGATCTGCACCGTGAACGTCTTGAATAGTGGCGCTCAAAGCACCGCCTTTCGAACTGTCACCGCCCGCTAAGATAGTAAACAGCTTGTCAACACTCATTTCGTAAGGGTTGCTGACAGAGTTTTGCAGTATGCTAAACAACCCAACATTTGCCTCGACAACCGACAAATTTCCCTCGCTTTTTATTGCCGAATCACTGGCTGATAAAAAGCTGATTGCTTGATTGTAAAGCGCAACTCCATCTAACGTCGAGTTTTGGGCCAAAAAGTCCAGTTCATCTTTTGAACTAGAAAAAGCAAACGCATTTACGATGTTGCCTTGCGAAACCTCTTCTAATGCAGTGAAATAAACACCGTCATCAGATTGATTTAACTGTATGCCTGTGACGCCTGTCCCCAAAGTGTAGTAAACACTTTTTTCACGCACGTCCTGCGCGCTCACGTTGGAATTTTTTTCATCGCTGAACATGTAAGCGCTTTGCTGTGGAACAAAAATCGGCTTAGCAACAAAATTTGTGCCTTCTGGTATTATGGTTGCGCCATCTTCTTGAGCATATTCAAAACCTGTTGTGATGTCGACAAATTTTAATTCTACTTCAAGCACAGGCACGTCAACTGCAATTGTGATTTGTTTGTTATAGTCAGTGTTGCTTTCAGGAGTTATGATAAGGTTGGAAACACCACCTTTGTTTATGTAAGTAATGGCTCCGTCTTCTTCCGCATTGTAATCGTTTAAATCTTCAATCAAATTGTTGTTTTTGTCATACGCTTGTTTAACTAGTGAAACGGTAAAGCTTTGCCCAAGCGTGACTTTTTCTGGAACTGTAATTACTCCGTCGGAAATCGTTCCGTTTTCTGCATCTCTAGTAACCGCTATGCCCGAAGGAAACGAAAGAGTAATTCCCTTTCTGTTGACGCCTTCCGTTTGAGAAGTAAACGTCAATTGAAAATCCTCAGTCGCTTCATATTGAGCCCTAGTTGAATTTAAGACATTGTCTAAGTCTTGCACATCAATAGTTTCTGGATAAATAACTTTTGGCTTGAAGCCATCATTTAAATAGACGTACAAAACGCCTCCGCCCACTGCCAAAAAAATTATGGTCACGAATATCAAAACCATTTGCCATGTTTTTGGTGCTTTTAGTTTCATACTCCTCCTTAATCCTTCAAGGATATTCTTTGCATATATTTACATTTTAATTATACTTTTTTTGACAAAAAACACCAAACAAACGACGGTTGTTTTATTATTTAAATAATAAAAAAAATAAAAACATAAAATTTTATGTTTAAAAATCTTTAACCATATTCTCTACAGAAACATTTTTTTCTGTCTTATTAAAATAAAAACAAATCGACAATTTTTATATTTTTTTAATTTTTTATTATTAAATTAACATTTTTTTGATTTTTTTAATTTTTTTTATTAATTTATTGCAAATTTTTCTTAAAATTAATTTTTTTCAAATTTGAAAAATATTTTTAATAAGCATAATATTTGACTTTTGATTTTTAATTAGATATAATCTTTTCGTTAAAAGGAACTATGTTTTATGATACAGGCAAGCAACATTTCTTTGGCATTTGGTGGCAGAACGCTTTACAAAGATGTCAATTTAAAATTCACAAAAGGAAATTGCTACGGAATTATCGGAGCAAACGGAGCAGGCAAAAGCACTTTTTTAAAGATACTGACTGGTGAACTCGAACCAAACACCGGTGAGATTTTTATATCGCCAGGCGAAAGAATGAGTGTTTTGCAACAAAATCAAAACTCATATGACGACAAAACCATATTAAACACAGTTTTGTTGGGCCACAAGAGACTCATGGAAATTCAACAAGAAAAGGACGCGCTTTACGCAAAACCTGATTTTTCGGAAGAAGATGGATTGCACGCTGGGGATTTAGAAACAGAATTTGCCGAACTTGGAGGCTGGGAAGCAGAAGGTCAAGCCAAAACACTTTTACAAAATCTTGGCATTAAAGAATCCCAGCATCTCGATCTTATGCGAGACACGGACCCAAAAATTAAAGTTAAAGTTTTGCTTGCGCAAGCCCTCTTTGGAAATCCTGACATATTAATATTGGATGAGCCGACAAACAACCTTGATTTTAAAACGGTCGTTTGGCTAGAAAACTTTTTGCTTGATTTTGAAAACACAGTCATCATCGTATCTCACAACCGTCACTTTTTAAACAAAGTTTGCACTCACATTTGCGATGTGGATTTTGGTCAAATCAACATGTTTATTGGAAACTATGATTTTTGGTATCAATCCAGCCAGTTGATTGCGAGGCAGTTGAAGGACCAAAACAAAAAAGCTGAACAACGGGCAAAAGAACTAAAAGAATTTATCGCGAGGTTTTCTGCCAACGCTTCAAAATCTCGACAAGCGACAAGCAGAAAGCGCGAACTTGAAAAACTCACAATTGAAGATATCAAACCTTCTTCTAGAAAATATCCTTACGTAGATTTTAAGTTTGAACAGGAAATTGGAAAAGAGATTTTAAAAGTCGAAGGGCTGACAAAAAAAGGCTTTTTCAACAATCTTTCTTTCAACGTTGAAAAAGATCAAAAAATTGCTTTCTTCGCACAAAATAGTCAAGTGATAACGACTCTTTTCAACATATTGATGGGCAAGGAACATGCGGACAGTGGCACAATCCATTTTGGAAAAACCATTTCAATTAGCTATCTTCCACAGGATAATAGAGAATACTTCGAAAACTGCTCGCTTTCACTTGTCGACTGGCTTCGCCAATATTCAAAGGACCAAAATGAAACCTTTATTAGAAGCTGGCTAGGGCGCATGCTTTTTACTGGTGAAGAAAACTTAAAACCCGTAAATGTGCTCTCTGGTGGCGAGCGCGTCAGATGTATGTTTGCAAAGACGATGCTAGAAAGCTCAAACCTCATTATTATGGATGAACCTACAAACCACTTAGATCTCGAAAGCATAACGTCATTAAACAACGGAATGAAAAATTTTAAAGGCATACTTCTCTTTTCTTCACACGACCAAGAAATTGTTGAAACCGTTGCAAACCGCATTATAGACATTCGTGATGAAAACCATGTTATAGACAGGGCAATGACTTTTGAAGAATACAACGAAAAATTTAATTAAAACATATAAAAATATTGTTTGATTTTAGGATAAAAATGTTGACAAATTAATTTCAAATGAATAAAATAATCTTAGCTGTGAAGGACTTGGCAACTCCTGAGCTAACGCTTGTCGGCGTAAAGACAATTAATGAGGCTTTTTGCGAATTAGGGTGGAACAGCGAACTAACAACTCGCCCCTATGCTTATTTTGGCATAGGGCTTTTGTTTTTAAAGGAGAAACTTATGGAAAAATTAAAAAACTTAGACAAAATAGTGAATTTGTGCAAAACACGTGGCATCATCTTCCCTGGCAGTGAAATATATGGTGGCATGGGAAATACTTGGGATTATGGACCTGTTGGTGTTGAATTAAAAAACAATATTAAAAAAGCTTGGTGGAAAAGATTTGTTCAAGAATGTCCAACTTCATATGGCGTTGATGCCGCCATTTTGATGAATCCAAGAGTTTGGGACGCAAGTGGCCACACTTCTTCCTTTTCTGATCCAAAGATGGACTGCAAAAACTGCAAATCACGTTGTCGTGCAGACAATTTGATTTCTGCTCATTCAAAATCGACAGTCAATCCAGACACAATGGCAAATGAAGAGATGGAAGATTATATAAAAACTCATCACGTTGCTTGTCCTATTTGTGGAAAATTTGATTGGACACCTATCAGACAATTCAACTTGATGTTTGAAACTTCACGCGGTGTCGTGGACGAATCATCAAACAAAATCTATTTGCGTCCAGAAACAGCTCAGGGTGAATTTGTCAACTTTGCAAACGTGCAACGTTCAATGCGTGCAAAGGTGCCTTTTGGTATCGCCCAAATCGGAAAGGCTTTTAGAAATGAAATAACACCTGGAAATTTTATTTTTAGAACAATAGAATTTGAACAGATGGAGCATCAACAATTCTGCAAAGACGGTGAAGATCAAGAATTTTACAAGCAGTTCAAACAAAAAGCTTTTGACTTTTTGCTCGACCTAGGAATTAAAAAAGAAAACTTACGATTTAAAGATCACGACAAACTTGCACATTATGCAAAAGCTGCGTGTGACATTCAATACAACTATCCAATGGGTTGGGACGAGTTAAACGGAATCCACAACAGATCAAACTACGACCTTTCTCGTCACCAAGAATTTTCAGGCAAATCTATGGAATACACCGATCCATTTACCAATGAAAAATATATACCACACGTGATAGAATATTCAATAGGCGCAGATAGATTGACTCTCGTCATTTTGTGTGATGCCTATGACGAGGAGCAATTGGAAAATGGAGAAACCAGGGTCGTTATGCACTTTCATCCTGCGATTGCACCATTTAAAGTTGCAGTTTTACCCTTACAAAAAAATCTTTCTGAAAAAGCCAAAGAGGTTTACAACAGCTTGTCCTCTTCATTTATGTGCGATTATGACGAATCCGGTTCAATAGGAAAAAGATACAGAAGACAAGATGAAATTGGAACGCCTTTTTGCGTTACAATCGATTTTGACACTTTGCAAGACGACAGCGTCACCATAAGAGATAGAGACACCATGAAGCAAGAACGAATTAAAATTGACAGCTTGGCTAGCTATCTATCAAACAAAATAAAATTTTAATTATATGACCGACTTAATAATATTCTAATTTTATCTTTATTTTTACAATATTAAATTATTTGCAAATATTTTTACAACATCATTTTTGATGTATGTGCTTTTTCAGTATACCTTTTAAAAACTGAATTGATTTTGCTAAATTTAGTCTCTTCGAAAAGAAAAAAATATGACTAGCAATCTAAAAAGAGCTATGAGGCTTACAGCAAGCGAGGCAACATAGGTTAAGGCGGCCGCACTTAAAACTTTTTTTACCTGAGATTTTTCTTCCTCAGTCAATATGTTCATATCCCCCAAAGAATTAAGCGCCCTACGCGAAGCATTTATTTCGACAGGCAAGGTTGCCAAATTTACCACAAATCCTAGAAAAAAGACCGCTATTGTGCACACAATAAAAATAAGCCCTAAGTTTGTCCCTGCAAAGACAAACCAAAACATCGTGCCAATAGCCAAAAATGGAAAAAGTAGTGAAGAAGCAAAGTTGCTGGCTTTAACAGCAAACGTCCTGATTTTCATAGGAAAATAATTTTTATCGTCTTGAATTGCGTGTCCTGTTTCATGCGACGCGACCCCTATCGCAGCAACTGATGAAGAATTATAGACGGGAGTTGAAAGCTGAATCATCTTAGCCTGTGGGTTGTAATTATCCGAAAGCTCCCCCTCCGTAAGAGATATGTCTACCTTAACGTTGTTTTTTTCTAATATCCTTTTTGCGACTTCGCTCGCCGTCAAATTACAACTCGCCTGGACTTTTGAATACTTATTAAATGTCTCTTTGACTTTAAAATGAGCATATAAAACAAACCCCATTGCCACTAAAAGCAACAAAGAAGGAATAACGTACCATAAATCTATCAAATTCATATCAATCTCCAAATATTTTTTTCTTTCTTGTGAGGCCTGTCCAACCAAAAAGCAAAGTCATAAAATCGCTCCAATATGTTAACCTCGCGGTATTTAGATATTTCTTTGTAAGCCTTAGGTCTGAAGGAGGTAAAAATTCTTTCAACAAAACAATCGCTCTTTTGCTGGCATCTTTTTCAATGTAAACTATGAAAAGCCTTAAAAAACCAGTTAGTAAAAATATTCCCGCCGAAGTGGACATCAATGCTATTGCTATTGTAAAATATTCAGGAAAGAAAAGAAGTATTAATCCAACCACCAAACAAGGCAAAAAAAGTTTGCCTAAAATCCACACGAGTTTTTTAAGGAAATGCTTAACCTTTAAAATATTTCCTTCTTTGTCTTGTAAAGCATGGCCAAGCTCATGCGCTGAGATAGCGAAAGAGGATATAGAACCTCCGTTCAAGGTGTCATCAGACAAAATGAGAGTTTTGCTTTTTCTTGCATAGCCGTCTCCAATATATTGTTTTGTTCTCGAAACTTTAAGCTTGCCATCTAGTTTTAAATTATTAACACTCGAAATAAATTCTAAAACAGTAATAGACGTGTCAGCAGGTTTTATTTTCATCTCTTCGTGCAGAGAAAAAAGTTTGTCGTGCGAGTAATTTGCAATTGAAAGCATGGCACTGATGAGCACCACAACACCAAGCACAATTAATAATATCCACCAAATTTCCATAATTTAATATTACAACATTTTGTCAATATTATCAAGCAAATCACGTGATGAGCAAAATAGTGTCTCCTTTTGCAATAGTAGTGCCAGGCGGAGGAAGTTGCTTTATCACACGATCGCCGTCACCGTCAGTTTCAAAATAAATGCCGAGTTTTTTCAAAACAATTTCGGCGGCAGAAACGGTCATGCTCGTTATATCTGGCATTTCAACAGTTTCAACTACAACAGTTTGATCATCTTTAGGAATATTTTTGTATTTTAAAATACCCGAGATCACCTCTTTGCCATAAGGTGAAGCGACCACGCTTCCATAATATGCGCCAGCGCCTGGCTCGTCGACCATAATCATAACAACATATTCAGGGTTGCTTGCAGGGTAGGTTCCAATAAAACTTGAAATATATTTTCCTTGTGCTATATGCCCACTTTCATCATACTTTTGGGCTGTTCCAGTTTTACCGCCAACATCATACCCTTCAACAAAGGAATATGGCACATCTTTGTTTGTCACCGACGAAAGCATACTTCGAATAATTTGTGAAGTTTCTTCACTAACGATTTGTCCCTTGCTGGTGTTTTGGCTTTGTATTAAAACATTTCCAAAACAATCAGTGACATTTTCAATGATTGACGGTTGCATCAAATTTCCATCGTTTAAAATTCCGCAGACGATAGTCAACAACTGAATAGGTGTGACTGCCACAGCATGCCCAAAACCCATTCTAGCAAGATCGACATTTTTGACTAGCGATTTGTCCATCAATATGCCACTTGCTTCGCCGGCAAGCTCTATGCCTGTTTTTTGCCCCAAGCCAAACTTTTGCATATATTCATAAAATCTGTCAACTCCAAGACGCAAAGCAAGTTCCATGAAAACGCAGTTGCATGAATTCATAAGACCTTCTTCTAGTGTTTGTGAGCCATGCCCCTGGCTTCTCCAACATTTGATTTTTACCCCATCTACCACGCGCGACCCACTACAATAAAAGGTGTCCGACTCGTCAACCACGCCTGCTTCAAGTGCCGCTGCAAGCGTTAAAATTTTGAATGTCGATCCTGGTTCATAAACATCTGTGATCGCTTTTATCCTTGACTCTTCAAAAAGCTTTTCTAAATTTTCACGCGGAATGTCATTCAAATCGAAACTCGGCTTTGAGGACATCGCTAAAACTTCGCTAGTTTTTGCGTTTAAAACCATTCCCGTAACCGACTTTGCCTGCTGTTCAAGCATAGCCTTTTCAAGCGCCTGTTCCAATATGAGTTGAATTTTAGAATCAACAGTGATCGTGATGTCTGCGCCTTTTGTAGCAGGAACATAATATCTCAATGTTCCACCAATTTCTTTGCCTTGCAAATCGCTTTGCGTAAATGAATAGCCGTCCTCACCTTTTAAATAACTTTCAAACTGCGATTCAATGCCACTTTGCCCAACGTTGTCAACACTGACAAACCCCAGCACTTGCGAAAGCAAGTTGCCATATGTGTAATACCTGCCAACACTCTCTGCCAAATAAACCCCATCAAGATTTTTTTGATATATGTTTTCTGCTATCTCTGGTGAAACTTGCAGTTTTATTAACACTTCGGACACATTTTTCTTTATCGTTTTTTCATAGACGTTAAGATAGTTTAGCCCTAACAGGTTGGAAAGATACTGAGCCACTTCTTTGGAATCTTTGACTTCACGCGCTCGCACATAGACGTTGTAGGTTGTGTAACTTACTGCGAGTCGAGAGCCTGTCGCATCATATATATCACCGCGTGGTGCGACAATGGCGAGATCTCTTGTCCACTGGTCAGTTGCGCGCAACTGTAAATCTTTGCCATTTATGATTTGAATGACAAACAGCCTGACAATAAGTGCACAAAAAAGAAAGGATACCAGCGTGATTAAAGCAAGTATCCTTTTTCGAAACGAGTGTAGGGTGAAAAGGCTCTGCAAAAATCAACCTCCAATTACCCCCGATAAAAAATTGCATAATCTGTCAAACCAGTTTGATTGCTCCTCAAAATCGCTTGGACGCATCACCTCATCAGGAAAGGTCTCCACAAGCTCGGCCATCTTGTTTCCCGAATCGACAGAGGCGATTTTTTGCATAAGCGTTGCAACATTGACCGAATATTCACTCTGCGCCACATTGTAAGCCGAGATCGTGTTGGAAAGCTCAACTGCTGTGAAAATGCTAAGGGCAATCGTAACACCAATTCCTAGCGCAAGTGCCACTCGTTTTAACCAAGACATTCTCTTCTTCTTTGGAGTTTCTTTTTCAACGAGTTTTTCAAGTTTTAACACTCTCTTCTTTTTTTGTGGTGTTATTTCTGGTATAAGGTCATAGTTAGGGGTTTCAACAACAATATTTTGTTGCTTTAAAAAAGTTTTTTCAGCTTCAACTTGCTTGTCTGTTTTGACTTCAATTTGAGTTTTAGTTTCGACCTCTTTTTCAAGCAAGAGAGTTTTTTGCTCTCGCTTCATTATACTCACCCCCGTTAAAAACTATTCTTATTGCCAAACAGGATCGTTAGGATATTCTGGTGGTTCTATCAAGTTTAAGATTGAACAATAGAACGCATAATTCTTATCCCTATTTCCTGGCTCTTTCTCAACATCAAACGCAACTTCAAAATATGAAAAGTTAAATCTCTCGCTGTCTAGCACTGCAAATGATCCTGCATTGTTAAAGCCACTCTCCAAAACTTCATAATATTTTCTGGCATCCGTTTCACCCGTAATGGTAACCACGTTGTTTGTCTTGTCTTCCGTTTTGTCAGGTTGAAGAACATCTGGCACGGCAAACTTACCTATCTTGACAGTTTCACCGAAATATTCTTTCGCGTCAAGTTCAAATTCAAAATACGATCCTTCCTCTCCTGCTCCGTGAGGTCCGTCCTTTAAGGTGATGTTTTGCCTTATCTCCTTTAACTCCCTGTTAAGCACATTGCCTGTCGCGTCGGTCTGCACTTTGACATACCTTAAAATTACCGTCATCGTAAGTGTTTCGTCAGTCACTATGCTGTCTCCATCATTGCCAGCATCATATTTCATATCAAGCCAAATGTCGCCAATCTCAACTTGCTCGTCCGATGGCAACAAAACAAAGCTTTGATATTCAAATGGTCCTCCAACGTTTACGAATGGATCGTCTGATGTCGCTGACGAGAAGAATGTTGTGTAAGGGAAAAGTGCCACCTCCGACGCAGTAAACGCGTCACCAACATATGTCGGTTCGTCGTCTTGTTGCTCTTCACCAGAAGTCGTTCCCCCCTCTTCGTCGACGTCATAACTCGTCATGCCCGTCGTCGTCAATGTGCCTGCATAGTTTACTATCGCCTCGACCATGACCTCATAGTTTAAGGTGTTTTGCGCAAGCTCGGTTGAATATGCAGTTTCGCCAATAATCTCTTCCAAAATGAAGTCCACAATAAACTGCTTGTCTGTTGACGTGAGCCCAACATATGTGCCGAGCTTGTAAAAATCTTCCTTTGCGCTTTCAAGGGCAACTTGAACACTGCTCTTTACTTCTGGTGCGGTTTGAGACGAAAAACCATCAACGGAAAGCATAGGTAGCCCCGTTTCATTATAACTCACCGTCATCTCTGCTGGTGTCAACCCGATTGCAATTCGATAGATCGCATATTCCAGCGCTGTAACATACTCCTCATTGACAAAATCGTTGAGATAGAACGCAGAATTAAAGGGATATGGTGTATCAATGTTATCAAATATTCCTGTATAATACTTTTCTAAAGTTTCAAAATTATATTTAAAATTTGCGTCTTTGTTGTTAAAAGTTGCTTCTACCTTTCCATCTAAAGTCTTACTTCCATACGCATAAATCCATGCTTCATAACTTGCCTGGTCATACGGCAGACTCCAATTCCAAGCATAACTATCGTCCGTAGTTACTTTTGTGCCTATGTTTTCGACTGATTGTAATGTAAGCACAAGCGTTTCTGTGTTGAACAAAAAGGTATATTCAATATCTTTTACTTTAATACTATTTCCACTGCTTGAGTAAAGAGTTCCAGTCTCGTCTTCTAACGACAAAACATTTCCATTGTAAGAATAAAAATAGTAAATTCCGTCAATGGTGATTGATCCATTATAGATTTTGCCATCAGGATTATCCACTACTTCACTACTAACACCCGTGATTGTTATTTTTACAGGTTCAACATTTGTGATTTGATAACGAATAGCGTCATAAAAGCCTACGAAGTCGTCTTTATTCGAGTCATATCTACCTTTTAAATCTTCTAGTTCTTCATTCCCTTCGTTTTCGGTTAATAACAAATCAAAAATGTCTGGTTTCTCTAATATTATGTCTGCATTGTTTGTTACACCATAAGTCGCGAAAAGTCCTCTTAACACATCTCTTGCAAAGGAATTGTAATAATCACTTTCAACAACGTTGTTGTCAAAATCATAACTAAGAGGCTTTCGAAGCACAAGCACGCCGTCCAACTTTACGCCGTCGGACTCCTCTTGCAAAGCGTCATTGAATTCGTCTTCGGTGATCTCACCATTTTCGAGTTGATCTTCAAGCTCGTCAAGTCTGTCCGGGTCAACGCCCATGCAACCAGAAAACATGATTGCAAAAACAAACACAAAAATCAAACTTAAAACTGAAATCCATTTCTTTTTCATATGATTAGTATAACTTATCCTCTCAAAAAAATCAAACTTTTTTTGTTTTAATTTAATAGTCAAAAAGCAGGCTTTTGCCTGCTTTTTTAAAATTCTCTACTTGTTTCATTTGGCAATAATTCTGGTGATATTATCGGATCTTCTAATGTTGAGATTTCTTCTTCTTCTATAGTTACATAATCTTTGCCGTCTTCACCAAGTGCTAATGAATACGAATAGTCATCGGTAGAATTTGTATACCACGGCACAATTACCGCTCCTTTTTTAATATGCAACTTGCTTTCACTATCGAGATAGGCAACTAAGTAAGCAAGACGTTGGACATAGCCTGTTCCAAAGGTATTATTTAGTGTTTCGGTGCCCATCTCTCCCACATAACAAGCGATAGGTGTTGCGCCCTCTGGCGTGTATTCCTTTGCATAATCGTCAAAGTTTATGTCCGCTGTGGTGTTTGAGATTGGTGTAAGAGCTGTAAACGATTTGCTGTTTGTAAATTTTTTCATACGATCTATAGCAGACGTTCTAGTTTTGTAAACATTTAATTCTGTTTTTACTCTCTCTACATCATTTGCACTTACTTTCCCATTCGTTGAAAAAATGCTTTGTAAGTAATCTTTTAGATTTGCCGACCCTTTCATTTCTTCCGAAAGAACGGAATAATCAAGTATTGCAGGCAAGCTTGCACCTTTGTATGTTGCCTCCACAAAAGCATTTCGACCTGTTGTTGATATAGCATCCGCGTACATTACAAAAGATTGCTCATTTAACTCATAGAACATGATATTATACTCTGCCGTCCCTGCAAAAGCCATTGAAGCCATTTCGTCAAAGTATGTTTCAAAAGGCACGAGATCGTAGCCCTCACCAAACACCTCGTTGTAAAGCGAGTCGAATGAAACCTCTTGGGATGTTTCTGGCTGAGAAAGTGCTGGCAAGTTTTCAACAGTTGCACCATGGGCAAAACTGCCCACTTCGGCGACATCGACGTTTCCACTCAAATCGGTTTTGCCCTCTTCAACTGTGACTGCATATGCTTTCACACTTCCATCGCTTTCAACTGTGAAGACGTTTGCCATTTGACAATTTGCAGTTGTTATGTTCCCACCAGCCGTATAAGGCATTGGCTGAGTAAACTCGCCAACGCAAATCTTTTCAGCGCCACCAAACAGAGTGCTTAACTTATTTGTGGCGTCCGCTATTGCAGAAAAGTTTGCGATTTGTTTAAGTTCAATCAAATCTGCCAAATTTGTCAGTTCGCTCGCCAAACTGTCAACACTCTGCAAGTATTGTGCAGTGGCGCTGTCGAGCTTGTTGATTAAATCTCCCTTTTCGCTTTCTTTAATTGTGGCATTTTCATCAATGCCAGCAATGTCAAGGATTTTTTGCACTAAATCTCCGCCCATTAAAGCTTCAATTTCGCTCATATAATTTTTGATGACATCTGAATCTGCCGACATATATGCCAAAACATTTGTTGCATCACTCTTAACCAAAACAACACCTTGCGTCATCTCTTCGCCGACGTTACTCCAAGGTGCTATCTCACCGCTTGCTTGAGGATTTTCAAGGTCTGGAAATTTTTTCTTTAAAAATTCCATTTGGCTAGCATTAAAAGCTTCCTTGCAGTAATTTTGAAGTTTTTCTTCTGAAAGCACTTGATTGACAAAATCGCCAACTACGATTTCTTGACTCGGCTCCTCCATTCCTGGCTCTTCAACCCCTGGCTTTTCAACCCCAGGAACGTCAATTCCAGGGACGTCCTCTCCAGGATTTTCAATACCTGGGGTGTGAGGATCATCAGCAGTTAGATTTGAGTCTGGTATGCATGCTCCAATAGAAAAAGCTAATGCTGTTGTGACCGTAACTGCCGAAAAGATCATGCCCACTTTTTTAAGTGTTGACATTGCTGTTTGTTTAGAACTTTTAAACAACTCGGCAATTCTTTCTTTTACAGACATATTTCCCTCCGCCTATTAATTTTTATTTTTTCTACTTGCGTTTTGCCTAAATTTTTTGTTGCGACCAAAATCGATCGCAGTCAATGGACCGAAGCCTCTCGCGTTTGCGAGGGCAAAAACCCGCAAGGGTTTTTGCAACTTTCACGGCAGTGAAAGTGGCTTCGGCCATTTTTATTTTAGCACATTTTTTTGCATTTTTCAACACTTTTTTTAAAACTTGGTCAATAGACATTTTTCGACATTTTTAAAAACTCAATTGTTGTCACTTTTTCGACGCTAAAACTTTTCAAAACCTCTCAGTTTTGCAGACCTGCTCCGTTCATTTGTTGCAATTTCTTGCGCTGTTGGAACAATTGGTTTTTTGTTCACAAGTTTTCCCTCCGCCTTATGTCCACAAATGCACACGGGTGTTTTAGGAGGGCAAATGCAATCTGTCGATTTTTCCTTAAAAACATTTTTTACTATTCTATCTTCCAAACTGTGAAAGGTTATCACAGCTACACGGCCTGTGGGCTTTAACAAATCAACAAAGCTTTCAACCGAACATTTTAAAATTTCAAGTTCACCATTCACCTCTATTCTAACAGCCTGAAAAGTTTTTTTTGTAACTCCGCCCTTGCCAAAAACGACTTTTTTAGGGAAAGCGGACTCAACGATTCCCTTTAATTGAAAAGTGGTTTCAATAGGTTTAATTTTTCTTGCCTTTACTATTGCTTTGACAATATTGCTCGCATTTGCTTCTTCGCCATACTGCCACAAAATTCTTTTTAATTTTTCTTCGCTGTAATTGTTTACAACGTCGAAAGCGCTCAACACTTGCTGTCTATCCATTCTCATATCAAGAGGTCCGTCATGCAAAAACGAAAATCCCCTTTCTGCTGTGTCGATTTGATAACTGCTAACTCCAAGATCGGCCAAAACACCGTCCACTTTTGTTATGCCTATCTTTGCGAGTTCAGTTTTTAAATCTTTAAAATTTGAGTGGACAAACGAAACGTTTTCAAATTTCTTCAACCTTTCCTTGCTCGCTTTGATTGCTTCTTCATCTTGATCAAAGCAAACAAGCCTGCCACGTTGTGACAGACTTTCAGCTATCTTTATGCTGTGCCCTCCTCCACCGCAAGTCGCATCGACGTAAATGCCACCTGGATTTATTCTCAGCATATCTATTGATTCATTTAAAAGCACCGGTATATGTAAAAACTCAGCCATTTGTCGAAACCCCAAACAATTTCTTTAAGCCCTCAATCAAACTTTGGTCAACACTTCCCTCTAATTCATTAAGTTTTCCTTGAATAATCAATTTGTCATCTTCACCAACTTCAACTTGAATGTCATACTTGCACGTGATCTCCAAAATCTGACCGGCGAGTTCTTGATTGCTTTCGACTTTGATCGCTTCAACAATTGTGTCAATGCTGTCACCAGCAGTTGTATTTCCAGATATCGCCAAGTCCTTAAAAGCTTCAGCGAACGCGTTTTCGGTTTCACTTGCAAGTTGAATGAGTGTAAACACTTCGGTGAAATCCACTTCGTAAATCTTTTTTACGTTAAACACGTTCGTAAATGAAACCTCAAATTCTTGTTCGGCTTGACCTATCAACGCGTCAAACACCGATCTAAACACACCCTCTTCCGTCTTGCCATATATTTCTTCACGATAAGCATTGATTTTTATTTTTTCCATTAAATTTCCAAGCAAAGTTTGGTCCATGTCTTTAAGCGAAGTCAAATCTCCCTGCTTCAAAATTGTCACGAGTGCTTTTACGATCTCCGCAATCTCTTGCGATTGGTCTTCGGGGCTGTTTGAATTGTAAGTTGCATTATTCAAATTTAAAGAAACTGTCGTGCCCTCATCGACGACATCTTTTATTTTATCCAGTATGCTCTGCGACAATTTGTCTCTAAGAGGTTTAAGCGCCTTGGCCTGCATGATAGGTGGAACAATCAAATCTATCGCCTCGTCATCAAGTGATTTTACAACTTCATTGATGTCGCCACCACTTAAAATATATTGCAACATAGTTTGATTTTCATTGTAATCGCGAGCATTCAGTTCAAACAAAACTTGGCTTATAAGAGGCAAGTCGTAACTCCACTTTTGATAACACAAATCAAAGTTGGCTTCATAACCAGACTCTTCTAAAATTGACAAATCTACCACCCCAGTCGAAGCACTTTTATCTATCAATCCATTAAAAATTAAATCGTGCACACCGGCAATCTTATATAGTGGCAAAATAATATCAGAAAGCGTTGACGAGTAAACTCTCTCCCCACTAGTTTCGTCAACTGAAATTGCATTTGCAACAATTGTTAAAATAGAATTTAAGTCAACTTCATCTTTAATCGCTGAATTAACATCTAATTCAACAATCTTTTTTATTGGCACTGATATAAAACTGAAAAATTCTTGATATGTTTTTATATTCTCTTCTTTGACGTCCAAGAGGTCTCCATCTTTAACTCCAACAGTTTCTAAAACCTGAGGCAGAAGTTTTTCTCCTGCGGTGGTTTTAGCTAATTCCATATTGTCTATCGAATCCAAAAGCTTGCCAAAGCTTTCAAAGACGCTATCGATGTTGACATCGCTCAAAGCAAAGATTTCTGTCAAATCACCAACGACTTCGCCAATCGACGTTCCTTGATTTTTTAAATTTTCGGAAAGCTCGCTAAAACTCACTAACACGCTGTTTATTTGTTGCCCTAATTTTTCCCAATCTTTAACGTCCGTGTTAATTTGCGACAACACATTGTCGAATTCTCCCCCGTCAATTTTTGATATAACAATTTCAATTGCAGACGAAAAGCCATCTTTGACAATATTAACATTCGTAAAATCTTTTAAAATTTGCGACGTCAACTGTTGGTGTTGACTTACAAAAGATGAAACAACTTGTTCAGTATCACCCGCGCTTAATAAATCATCGATAAAACCCTCTCTCGCAAGACTTGAAAAGATTGAATAAATTTTGTCAATGTCTTCACCAAAATATTTTGCTTTATCTTCACTTAATTTCAACGCGTCACGCACGTCATTTAAAACAGACGAGTACTCAGCTAGCTCAGGAAAGATCGAAAAAATGTTTTCATAATTTTCAACGAGTTCTGCCACCGAATTTAACACAATCGAATTGTAAATCGTCATACTTGTAGTTTTTTCATAAATCTTGTCCATTTCATTCCAATCTAATTGTGAAAATTTGGTTATGTCTGAAATACCCATGCTTGAAATTGAATTGTAAATTTCAACTCCTGTTTTCAAATCTTTTCTAAGATAAACATTTTCGCCAACTACCTCAAATTTTGATATGTCGTCAAAAATAAAATCATCAAGCCCGACAGCTCCATTTAGCACACCAAAAAAACTAGAATTTATCCCTGAAACCGCGTCTGTCAGTTGCTTAGGAATTGCCAACGTGTTTTGCCCATCTCCACTTTCAACGGTTTCTGATGCTTGTGCCACAGGCAAAGTGTCTATGCTCTCATCAGCCAATTTTACTAGGCTCGTCAAAGGCATAAAAATGACAAGTATAAAAATGAAAGTTTTTAAAACGCCAACGGCACCACCAACCCAACGATTTCTTTTTAAACCAAGCTCTTTTTCTTTCTTTCTGCTTTTAAACGCAATAGCTGAAATAATTTTATATATTACATAACCAACAAGCCCAACCGCCAAATTTAATATCAAAAACACGACAGCGCACAAGACAAATTGTGGTAGCGCCTCAAAAAGTTTAGCAAAGCTAGGTGAACTGTTCACAAGTGTAGCAATGTTTGGTTCTTCCATCACCAAATCAATTACATATTGATTTAATGTTCTGCCTTCTTCTACGGAAATGTTTAAAATTGCATTCGTCACAACCGGAGTTAAGAAGCCTGCTACAACTATGCATACTATCGTCAACGCAATGTTCAACGCAGACCTTTTAACACCACGCCAAAAACCTATTAAAAATCCGACCCCTAGCAAAACAAAAAATAAGATATCCAAAATAATAACAATGGTTTGTGCTGACATAAGCTTCCTCCATAGTTAATTTTAAACCATTTGGCATTTTTTAACAAGCATTTGTAAAACTTTTTGTTACCTTAACATCTCATGCAACAATTTTCGACTCCTTTTTTAACAAAAAGGTCCCTCATAGGACCTGTTAATTTTTACAAGTAGCGAAAAAATATCGCAATCAAACAACAAACACAGCTTGCATTATTTTTTTTACAGCATCTCCATTGCCATGGCAATGTAAAACATTTGGCTGGTGGATCTTTTTGTTCTATTGGTTTAATGTTCTGCCGAACGAAAGTACTAACCTCATTACTGTTATATCTAATAGGAGGATCCCCTGCGCTGTCAGTGATATAAGACATATTATTAATAACTTGCATGATTACAAAACCGTTACGTCAAATTCAACAACAGTTGTAGCTCCAACAGCAAGCGAAACAACCTCTCCTCCGACCCACAAGTTTAAGCTTCGGAAGTTTTCAAGTTGATTAGAATACACAACCGCAAGAGTCCATCCAGCGTGATTCGTGTCATTTGTTCTATTGTCTAGGGCTTCTATCAACGCTGGAACTCCCTGCACCGAATACGTTCCCGCCCCGGCTGATCGAACCATATTTGTCACGTTTTGGCTTCTTGAATAAAATCCAAGTGTTATCCCGCTTACATTAATGTTGTATGTTTGCGCGGTTGACAAATCTGGACTTATTGTTTGTGTTTGCAGTGGCGAAGTAAAAACAACCGCGTTGTTAAGTTGTGAAGATATATTGTTTGCTGTAGACCTAAACAATCCACCCCACACCAATTCTGCATAAAGGACTTCACTGCCTGCTGGCAACAACAATATGGACGAAGATCCATTTTGTGTATAATCTAACGTGGTACCAGAAGGAAAATCATTGACTTTTAAACTTGTATTCAGCGACGTGAAAGCACCTATTGAACCCTGCAACCCCGCTCTATTTGCATTGCTAAGTTTGCTTAAACCAAGTGTATTTCCTGTAAAAACAATTTCCCCCTTTTTTTATTTCGGAAAATCTTTTTATAAATGCCATTTAATTTTTCTCCTTATCGGTCACTTTCATATTATTCCAAAGGTAAAAAAAAAGTTTTTTTTCCAATTTTTAACATAAACAAAAAAAATCGCAAAAATGCAATTTTTTTAAAAAATAATTAAAAATTTTTAAATTTATAAATAATTTTATCTTTTTTTTTGAAATTTTCCGTCTTTTTTATGAATAATAAAGCCAACGTCATTTTTCTCACTGAGCGACTTTACTCTATTTAGCGCCTCGTCTTTTGTGGCTTTGCTGTCAATAATTCTTTGCGCTCCGTCTTTTTTAATCAACCATTTTCGGTTTTCAGAATCATACACGACTCTGTAAATACCTTTCTTAATTTTTTCTTCTGTCATTTCTTCCCTCCGTTTAATTTTACAACATATGTTAAAGTATGTCAACAATTAAATTGAAAAAATAAGTCCACCTTACTCAAAAATAATTTTTGTGTTATAAACGGCTTTATTAAAATCGTATTCATGTTGATAAAAACTTCTTTGAAAAGTCGCCAAGTCAACAGACTCCCAAACAAAGCCCCAAACAACTATGTCTATTACCTCTTTTAAAATAAAAGGAGCACCAAAATAATCAGCTATAAAGAGAATGCTGACTGATAATAGTGATAGAAAAACCATTATCCAAAACAATTTTAAATTGTATTTTAACTTTCTGTCCATTTGAACGAGTGAGTTATGATAATAATTTTTTATTGCCGAAGCCACATCAAATTTATCCTCATCTTTCCACTTGTTTGCCTTTATGTTGAAAGTAAAATTTTGCTTAGGCTTTATAGTTTTACCAATATTGTTTAACAAATTTGCAAATTCTAAGTTTATTGATGATTTCCCGTCAACTAAATAAGGAGTTATGACTTCACTTTTGTCTCCAACCTCTACGACAATGCTAGATTTGTTATTTTTTTTCTTTTTTGTTTCTTTTTTTGCAAACTTTGTTTTATTTTTAAACAAATTTATCAATTTTTTCATTTTTTCTTACCTGCAATCTTCTTTTTAACTAAGTTTTGCAAATTGACGTTTTTTATGTGTTTTTAATCATAATCTGCCTAATCTTTTCATATAATTAATTGATTTTAGGAGGTTAATCATGGTTAAAACTTTTGACAACTTGCCTTTATGGGCGAAAGTAATCTTATCTCTACCTTTGCTTAATATTTTATGGGTTGTTTACAGACTTTGCAAAAGTATTAAAAAAAACAACTATTTGGGTATCGTTCTTGCTTGTGTCCTGCTAATATTTGGCATTCCTTTTTTATGGCTAGTTGACATAATTACTCTGCTTGTTTACAATCGCGTCCTTTGGATAGATTAATATTTTTGTTTTAAAATTTAAAAAAAAAAGATAGCATTAATTGTTATCTTTTTTTTCATATTGAAACATACTGATTTATAGTTATATCATAATGTTTTTTCATTTTGTTTTATTGTTTTTTTTAAATATTTTTTTACGTCATTTTGGGGAACTTGAATTTTTATATCAATATTTAATTCTTGAATAATTAACTCAAAAACATCGCTTTTTTCTTTATTTTTATCATTATCTTCTTTAATAATTAATTTATAAGGAATAATTTTACTTTCAAATATATTTTTTTCATCTATTATATAAGCCATTAAATTATAGAGAAAAAAATATTTATCATCATGAAAGAAAAAATATTGAGAACCAAAATATTTTTGCATTTCAAAATCCAATTTTGTTTTTTTTAATCCAAAAATATATAGTATTTTTTCTTCTTCATTTTTTATCTTTAATTCATCTTTAAATTGATAAAATTCACAATCCTCACTCAACTCTTTTGCAAAAGACAAAAACTCTTTTTTTGTTTTTGAATTTAACATTTCATTGATTAATTTATTATTTTTTTCTATATTTTTTAATTTGTTTATATTAATCTTTAAATTATTAAATGTTAATTGAGCAT
>CASFYE010000043.1 GCA_949298925.1 uncultured Bacillota bacterium | reverse complement strand
TTTTTATTTTTTTTATAAATTTAATTTTAATATTGTTTAAATTGTAATTTTTAATAAAAATTAATGACAAATAAAAACAGGCATGCCTGTTTTTATTTTAAATGAAATAAGGGAGATAAAAAGGTTTAATTTAAATATTCTTTCTGTAATTAATGCCCATTGCATTTTTATTTTTTAATAATGTTTCATTTGCCTTTCTGTTTGCTTTATCAGAACCGTTAAACAATATTTTATAAATTTTTTCAGGATTTTTTGCGAGAATTTCGCGTTTTTCTCGTATTGGTTTTAATAATTCTTGTAAAACATTATTTAAAAACAATTTAATTTTTACGTCTCCTAAACCTCCGCGTTTATAATGATCTTTTAATTCGTCGAGATTTTTGTATTCTGGCAAATATTTTTTAAATGAGTTTTCGTTTACAAATGCGTCTAGATATTCGAAAACAACGTTTCCTTCCACTTTCCCAGGATCTGAAATCTTAATATGATCAGGGTCGGTGTACATGCTCATAACTTTTTGTTTGACGGTTTCTTCTGAATCGCTAAGATAGATACAATTACCTAAGGATTTGCTCATTTTTCCTTTTCCATCTATTCCCACGAGTCTTGATTGCGATTTGGATTTTGGAACGACTGCCTCAGGCATGATTAATGTTTCGCCGTATATGCTGTTAAAGGATCGAACAATTTCACGCGCTTGCTCAATCATAGGTTTTTGGTCTTCGCCAACAGGAATGATGTTTGCTTCAAAAGCGGTGATGTCTGCCGTTTGACTGATTGGATATGTCAAAAAGCCAACAGGGACACTTTCTTCGAATCCACGAAGTTTAATCTCTTCTTTTACTGTTGGATTTCTTTTAAGGCGAGATAAAGTGACTAAATTCATATAATAAAAAGAAATTTCTGTTAAAGCTGGCACTTCAGATTGTATAAATAGACAAACTTTTTCTGGGTCAAGCCCACACGAAAGATAATCTAGCGCAACTTCAAGTATGTTTTCACGAACTTTTTGAACGTTTCCTGCGTTGTCTGTAAGAGCCTGTGCGTCTGCAATCATGACATAAAACTCATCATAATTTTTTGAATTTTGCAATTCCAGCCTTGATTTAATCGAACCAATATAATGCCCAACATGTAGTTTTCCTGTCGGTCTGTCACCTGTTAAAATTACTTTTTTCATATTACCTCTTTATTAAAAATTATCAAAAAAAAACAAAAAAGTCAAATAATATTAAAGAAAAATGTCAAATATTATGAAAAAAATTAAAAAAACATAAAAAAATCAAAAAAATAAAAAAATTTTTTAATTGACGTTTTTTTGTATTTTAAATAAAGGTAGAAAAAAAACAATGTAAAAACTGAAAAATAAAATCAATAAAAAAAATTAAAGAAAAACGTCGAATTATTTGGTTATTTTTTTTTAGATGTGCTATACTTAACTTGTAAAGTTAACTTATAACAAGTCTTTCGACAAAGGAGAAGATTATGTCAAATACAAAAAAATTGACGAGTTTGATTTTTGCAATTATTTTTGGGATTGTCACTTGTGGCATTGGTTTTGTTTTACCTATGATGGCTGGCAAAATTGCAAATAAGGTTGAAACTGCAACTGCTGTAGATTATTCTGCGGACCTTGTAAATTCTGGGTTAAGCCAAGATGCAAATGGTTTTTATAAAATTGAAAGCGTTGAAAATTTGACAGGGTTGGCTTATGCGGTTTGGCAAGGCAAAACTGATTGGGCATCTGGAAATTATGTGCTGGGAAACGATTTGGACTTGGGATCTGCAATGTGGACACCTATAGGAACTGCTACTAATCCTTTTGTTGGAAAGTTTAATGGAAATGGTCATACGATACAGGGCATTATTTCGGTAAACGCATCAGCGGTTGACACTACAAGCCCTTATTCTGGGCTATTTGGTAATGTCGGAGATGATGATCCTAATACCGTTACTGCCATATATGATTTGGTGATCGGAAAATATTCCTTTACACCTGCGTTTTCAGATTATGCGACATCTGGGAGATTGGCAGGTTATGTAAAAAACACAATTCTGGCCGATATATATGATTGGCAATATTTTATGATACCGCAGTCGCTTGAATATCAAACGATAGGCACATTGGGCACAGGTGTTGAAATTTTTGGAGGAAACAGTTTTGTTTTGGCTGAGACTTCGACAGAAGCGGATGGCGGGTGGAGCTATAATTTAAAAACTCCACAAAATTACACACCTACGGATTATGGATTTCAATTCGGTTACGGTGCTACTTCTGGGTTAACAGTTTCGGGAGCAAGCGTTTACATAGTCGGTGATGAAGATGGAAAATTTTATTCTAAGGACGACGAATCAAAAACAGATTTAGGCGGAGTTAGAATTTTAAAAGATCAAAACGGAGCTGTTGTTGACGCAACCACTAAGGGGATATTTTCTGACAGATATGCGCATGAGCTTCCTACGATTTTGGGTGAAAATGGAACCAGCTCGGTTGTTTTGGCACCGATAGGTACAGGGAGAAAGCCAACAGGTTATGTTGAAGATGTAAATGCTACTACATCACCGATAAAAACCATTTCAAGTTATGACGGAGAAGGACCTTTATATATTAAGTGGAAAGAACTGAATTATTCAATAACTGTAAATCTTGGTTATAACAATGGAAGTGGAACAACCTACACCGTCACAAAACCTTATAACACTCCTTGGACTGAGTTGGTTAGTGAATTAAGCAGACCTAATGATCAGGATATTTCATATATACTAAAAACCTTACGTGATCATAATGATTCAAAGGTGTATTATTCTGCAGAAGTTTCTTGGCCAGATGGATATGAACAGAGTTATGTTGTCGAACCTTCATTTCCAAATGGCGACACTATCACAGCTTGGGATGCGGAGGGGGCATCTACCGTTTCAGTTGTGCTTGACGCAGAATGGCAACAATCTTTGACTAACATAACTGTAAATTTTGACACCGCACAGGACACAACCTTGAATTTTGGCAAGGCCTTTGCTGGTGAGTTTTCGGCAGAATACGTGACTCAGCCTGAGTTGGAATTAGCAATAATTGGCACACCTAACACTGACGGCTCGTTTAATTTTTCGGCAGCCGGAGGGGTCGGAATTGAAATAACTATACCTCTTAATGCTGGGTATGAATTAGCTGTAGGCGAAATGGAAAATGCCGGATCAACAGGTTCGGCAAGTGTTGCACTTGGCTCGAATAATTCTTATATACTGACAATAGAAGATGTCATCACAAATGATGCAGTTATATCAATCCCAATTTTTAGGACACAAAAAGATATCAACATAAATATTGATAATGGAGTTGAATCGATTTCAGTTTCAGGTAGCGCGGGTACGACTTATGTGTCCACTGAAAATAAAATTACAACAAGAATTGATGAAGAGTTTATTTTATCTATCAACTATAAAAAAGGATATGATTATCAAAACTTAACAGCAACAAACAACATTAATTATTCCACAAGCGACAATGGTAAAACTTTTAATATAAGCATTGGTCAATTAAATGGAAACAACACAATTACGATTACAACGAGAGCGCTTAATTTTGAAGCACACTTGATAAACTCTCTTGATGAAGAATACTCTTCTGCGCAACTGCCGGGAACAGTTTCGTTGATCAATGGAGATGTTGAACACACATGGTCTGGCGATGGTAGTTGGAGCGAAATTGATGTACCTGGGCAGGACGGAATTAAAATTAAAACTATAAACACGGCATATTACAAAGTCAATGATAGCAAACAGGGGACAGTAAACGGATTGAAAATTACTACCGATCCAGAAGGCGAGGCAGAAGCAGAAGGCGTTTTAATTACATGCAACAGTTCAAGCAGTGCTTCTTCTGGCGAAACAATTTATACTGTAACCGGTATTCAACCAGGAGAAACTTATTATTTCCATGTTTATTGGGCAAAACAAGAATACACAGCTACTAATGGTGTGGGGGCTACCTCATCAGTGGGCGCATCAGATTTCTCGGTGAATATTCCTGGTGCTGATGGCTCATATGTAAGCGATGCTGATAAAGTGAACATTGTTACGAATGTCGTAAAGGTGAACAATGCGAGCGCAAGCAGTTACAATCCGTTTGACACTTTGACATTTACTTATAATGTTGTTTCGCAATACTATGAATTCGCAGGCTGGTATTATAAAAATGGCGACGCATACATTTTAATCAATAATGGCAACAACATTTATGGAAGCACAGCAACAATTTCCGGGCAAACACTTTCTTTCTCTGCTCCAACTCAAAACGTTGAAGTGTTTGCAGGCGTTACGGGTAAAACGGCAACCGTTTCTTTCCCAGCAGATGCGACTTATTATTACGAACACGAGGGGACTATAACTAATGCAGGGAAAGCGCTTTCCACATTGACACCAGCGAGCTCTGTTTCATTTAAATATGGCGATCCAGATTTTGGTTCATTTAATATAGTGATGGGCGATGGGTACAATTTGTCGCGCGTTGTTATTGGACCTTCTTCTGCTAGTCTTGCTAATGCTGACGACTTTTATGATTTCGGTACAAATTTAAACTACAATGGTTATCAAACTGTTCAAACAAATTCCGCAGTTCTAGAAGATATATTTGTTGATGGCGGGGCAAAAATTTATGCGCTTGCAACACCTAAATCAGCATCATTAATCTTTAATGCTGGAGAGGGTAGTGGAACAGCTCAAAACATAACGTATTATTTTGGAATACCAGTTGATATAACAAACGCTGTTAATGCATTTACGAAAACCGGTTATACACCTAGTGGCTGGGAAATTAACATTCCAGGGAACAACACTAGTTTGACAGATCCAACTGATGAAACTTCAAGTGTTTATTATAAAACATCAGACGGTAAATTTGTGTTAGATTTGTCTGCTGGATTGATCGACGACATTGACGTTTCAAGCTTTACTTTAACAAGAACCTACACAGTAAACACTTATTCATTGACCCTTAATGCAGAAGCCGGCACGTTTGAAGGTGGCGGGAATACATCTACGATTGAAGGTATAACATTTGGTCAAGCTATTGGTCAAACTTTGGCGACTCCAACTCGAACAGGTTACATCTTCGGTGGTTGGCAAATAGATGGTGAAACGATAACTGAAGATACAGTTTGGACATGGGCAGAAAACAAAGAAGCCACTGCAATTTGGACAGCTAAAGAATACACAATAAATATTAATTCAAATGGTGGAGCTGTAAGTGGTACGTCTTTTGAAAATCTTAAAATAAGTTATGATCAATCTTTTGCTTCGCTTATGGGAAATAGTTTCTTCGACAATCTCATAGCTTATGTAACACGTAGCGGTTTTGAAATTAATTCGCTTGAATATTTAAATACTGACAACACTCAAATTGTTAAAACTATTGATTTAAGTAGTAATGTTATTATGAATAAGGAGGCGGGGTTCACTGGTTTTGATTTTGACAACAGCGACTCTATAACTCTTTATGTAAGATGGGTGTTTGATGAAAGTGCGATTTCTGCTAGTTTTGACGGCGCCGAAAGAACATTAATGTATAATGCGTCGCAACAGGAAATAACAAATGTTATAACAAATTTGAACAACCCAACAGGAATTGAGCCTGTTACCGAATGGCAATATAGCGAGTCGGGATCAGGTAGTTGGAGCGCGCTCCCAGAAGGAGCCACTGGACTTTCTAAAAGTCTTAAAGTAACAAATGTTGATGATAAGGGATATTATAGAGCTAGTTTAATTTTTACAGATAACGTTGGACCAAGTGTTTTAAGAGATGACTTTACTTTAGAACTTGACAGAAATGGCAAACACATAATTATCTCTCCTGCACAATTATTAGAATTTACTAATGTTACTACAGGCGTTCTTTCTGGTGATGGTGAAAAACAAATGTATGAAGTCGTTAAGTACTTGTATAGCATCCCAGAAATAAAAAGTATGGTTCAAGACACAGAAGCTGACGACACAATTATTTCAAGTTTTGACGCAGGGGCGCTAGATAGTTATGAAACGTTTGAAATATGGCTTTCGAGTGGCGAGTACAGTGAACAAGCCTATATTGCAAAAATATTTTTGTCGCAATTGGTTTTGAATGCAAAGTTAAGAGATGAGTATTTGTCACAACTTACAAACTTTGGTTCGTCATATATTCAAGAGGAAATTCAATTTATTGAAAGTCGATTAAATTCTTTGGTTAGCGAGTGGGGAAAAGGTTATTTATCAAGTTCAACTGATAATCAAAGTTTACTAGAAAAATATGTTAAAATAATATTTGAATTTGGTGGTAGTTCGTTTAACTATACAACCGATTTTAACTCAACTGGCAATTATTGGTTTGACAATGTCGAAATAGCAAATAATTTTACTTCTCAAGCGGAAATTTCTGACAGATTTACAATTTTGCCGATAGATAATTTAACAGGCGACGAAAACATCGTTACAGACGCAGGTAAACTTACTGAAAATACAAATGCTGGATTACATGAAGTTGTCATAAAAATATCTCCAAAATCGGGATTTGATTATGCTAACTTTGAAGGTATAAGCAAGATTGGTGAAGATTATTATATTGTCTTGACTTCCGATTATCTTTATAATCTTCAAAACAAAGATATCGGCGCTATCACTTGGAATGACATTTATTCACCGATTCTTTTCCCAAGCATAACGATTTTAGATATGCCTGCAAATCAAGTCATTGGAGAAAAAGCGTTTGAAATAACAGTTGATTTGTCAAGCGTAACGAATGGAAAATACACCGAAGTTAAAGCATTAGTTGAAACAAGTGGAAGTGAGCCTGGAATTTATACATTCTTAAATGACTCGAGTGCACAAGGCAGACTTTTAGTAACATCATATGAACTTTACGTTTCAGGTTCAAGCGCTGATAAGAATTCAGCGGTGTATTACACAATCACAAGAGACGCAGAAACTGGAACTTATAGTATTAGTGCAACTAGTGGTTCGGGCATTTCCACTTCAGATCCTATTCTCGCAGACGTTTCACTGTTTATCAATGGAGATTTAGAGATTTTAGATGACGAAGATGAAAACATTGAAACACTTGTATTCCAAACTGTTGAAGCCACAGTTGACTCTGAGAACAATCAGCAACTTATCGGACAGATTTTAACTGAGGGATATAGCGTAAAAATTAATTCAATTCGCGTAAATGGGGCACTTGGAGCTTTTACAATAAGCATCAGTTCTGACATTGTAAAAACCGATAATTATTATCGCGAAGGAAATGCTTTCTACGACAACAACAAAGTATTCTTGTTCCAAGTAAACGACATAGAAAAACCTACGATCGTTTATGTGAACACTGAGTCTGGATATACAATTACAACTGTCAATGTTACAAGCACAAATCCTGCTAAACCAAACTACAATTTTGTCGGATTCCGCCAATGGATTGAAGGCCAAGGTTTGCTGGATTTGGCAAGCGAATTAAAAGGATTGTCAGCTTGGGCATCATCAACGACAGAGAACATTACACCTTCATACGAACAAGATGTTCTTCAGAGTGCAACTTACAGTGCGGTTTACACAAATGCATCTTGGGTTACATTTGATGCTAAAACAGATAAAACCCAATCTTTTGGATTTACCCCAAGCAGTTTCTTTGCTACAATAGGTACAACGGTTGATTTTGATGGTTATGACAATGCTATTAATTACAATGTTTACACATTTGATGGATTTGGATCAAATGAGACTTCAAAAATTGTAACAGTTGCAGGCAACCCAAATCAAACATTTACAGCAGTTATTGGTTTGGCGACTCCAACAGGGATCGATTTAGATAATCAAACTTTTGGGGCTGAACTTAATAAAACGTTTGATTTAAGTGAGCTTGAAAATGATGTGACTATATCAAACCAAAGCAGTGACATTACATATGCTTATGAATGGTTTAAAGGAGCAACTTTTGAAGAAGCACAAAAGGTTGAATCGCCTATCAACAAAGATGTTACGTCTAATGGAACATATTGGGTGAGAGTGACAGCAACAAAAGAGGGATACAATAATAGTGAAACGTCGCAAGAGGCTAGCTTTACAATCACTTTTGTTAAGACAACAATCAATTTGACTGCTCCAAGCACTACAACAGCAACCTATGATACAGGTGATTTTGTAGAAGACATTAAAATTGGCGTAAATCTTACAAACGGTCAGCTTACAGGCTTGCCAACCTTTGCTGACGGTGTGGCATTAAGTCAAATTGCGACCGATCCTACATTAAGAGATATCTTAACAGTAACGATTCAAAAAGATTCACAAATAGTGGGCGAAATTAAAAATGCTGGCACTTACACCGTTACAATTTCTCTAAAACCAGAAGTAGTGGATGCTTATGATTTGAGTCAGAGCTTAGAGTTTACATTTACAGTAAACAAAGCGAACCTTAACTTGACTACTTCAAATGTTACTCGCGCAGATGGAACAGGCTTTACAGGAGATGTGCTATTTACAAAAGTTTACGGCACACAGGACCCTACTTTTGATGTAAAAGTGAGCGCACTTGGAAGCGATGTTATTGAGTTGACATTAAGAAGAGAAACAACAACAGAAACTGTCGGAAGATATTCACTTTCCTTGCCAGCTGATTATACAAACGAAAATTATGTGCTTACATTAAACCCAAATAAATGGTTTGAAATTACGTCAGTTGCTGGATTGACGTTGCAAGCAGAGTGGACGTTGGCAGAAGATTCTAATAATAGCAGAATTTACGATGGCAATGCACACATTTCAACTGTCAATTTGGTTGAGAACGGAGGCAACATTCAAATTGTTGCTTACACAACTAATGACGTTGAATGGGCAAGATTTAATTTGACTAATTTTAAAGATGTTAATCATGATGATGTGGCGGGTGACACGGAGAGCGACCCTGCATCAACAATATCTGTAGCCACATTTACAGGAATAACATTTACTCTTCAAGTTGGAAAAGATGTTGGAAGTTATATAATCTCGGCGAGTGGTACAAATGACACATATCCTGGTGGATTTAGTTTTAAAAATGGAAATCCTACATTGTCGATCGCACCAAAAGAACTGACATTGTCTGACATTACGAAAGAATATGACGGCACGAACGAATTTAATACTTCAAAAGGTCATGATGTGACAATTTCTGGTTTGATTGGTGGCGAAGATTTGAATGTTACTGCTACTTTTGATGACGCTTTAGTTGGCGATAATAAAGCTATGACAGATATAACACTTGTTGACGGAACGGCAGGGTTTGCTAAAAACTACTATATTGCAAGTTCAACTGGAACAGGCTCGATTACGAAATCTACTAAAACTCTTTCAGTTGGAATAACAAACGACGATTTTGTTTACGGAACTCAAGGATTTGACAGTTCAACTTTAACAAATCTTGACACGTTAATTGAAAAGTTAGGCATTGTTGTCAAAGTCGATGACGTGCCTGTGGGTGATGGACTTTATGAATTATCAATCGTTGCTTTACAAGATGCCGATTATTCTTCTGCTGAGTATTTGAAAGTTGACGCTTACACCGTTGCGATAAACTTAACTTCAAACTATTACACGGTTACAGACAACGCAACCGATAATGCTTACGCGACGAATGAATTTACTCTTACTATAACTAAGAAAGATATTACCGCAACGTTTGACACTATCACAAAAGCATATGACGGTGACGACATTGTTGAGCAAGTGATTTCACTTTCAGAGATTGTGGGGGACGACATAGTTGAGGCTTCCGCGACTTATGATAGCTCAAATGTTGGCACAGACAAAGTCGTTGCAATAGCGTTGAGTGGTGACGACGCAGAAAACTACAATCTTACAAAAAACTCAGTTACTGGTGAAATTACAAATGCTGTTATCACATTAAATTTGGATATAGATTACGAATTTGTTGACAACCAAAATGCGACAATAGAGAATAATGTAACTTCATTCACTTTGACCTATAATGAAAACTTGACTGGTGAAAGTGCAATAGCGATTTTAACAAGTCCTACAAAACCTGGATACACCTTTAAAGGTTGGGCTGTTGGCGTGCAAGATGGTTCTGGAACGATCGGCGGACTTAAAAACGGAACAATTCTATCATCAGACAACATTATTGCATTTGTTGACACATTGAGAGAAGCAAATCAATATTCGGCAGAGATCTATGCGACGTGGGATATAGATAAATACACTATAACAATAAATGACTCAACCAACAGGGGTGGGTTTGAGATTTCAATAACCGACGGGACAGGTAGTCAAACAGGTTCAACTGTTCCTAGCGGTAATACAGAGACAGGAACGTGGACTTACACTTACACCTATTACACAGAAGTGACAGTTTCTCGCATTGCAAACTCGGGTTATGTTCTTACAGGGACTGCGAGCGAAACGTTTAGAGTTGTTGAGCCAAAGACAATAGAGATCAAAGATAGCGATTTTAGACCGGCAAATGTGACGGTTGAAATCTCGATCGATCCAGATTCGTATTTTGGTGGTAGCGCGATTAGTTTTGAAAACAATGAGAGCGGTTGGACGACATCAAATTATCGAATTCAAACCACATTGACTTCAGAAAACTTGGCTTCTACAAACATTCAAACATTTTTAGCGAGAGCTAGCTTGGCGGGATACACATTTGAAGGTTGGAGTTATGAAAATTCTGGAAGTGCATTAGTAACGATAACCTATGATCCTGATGGTACGCAATATTTAAGCACGTTGGTACAAGATGTTTATGCTAGTTACACAACTGACATCACGATTTCATTGACAGCAATTTTGAAGGCAAAAGAGTATGCTCTCTCATTTGACGCAGGTGAAGGATCTCTTGGAGAGCAGACAAGCAATATTACAGTTACTTATGGCGAAGAAATAAACAATGCTTTGCCAACTCCTACAAGAGCTGGTTACGTGTTTGGTGGTTGGAAAATCGACGGTGAAACAATAACAAGTGAGACAGTTTGGAAATGGGCAGAAAACAAAGAAGCCACTGCGGTTTGGACTGACGGTGACTATTCCTTAACAGTTACATTGACTGATAACACAGCAAATTCACATGCAAATGTAACTATCAGTTATACTAACGATCAGGGCGGAACGAGTTATCTCACAGATGAAAACACTGACAGCAAAGTCTTCCAATTTACATTAAACAGAGGCAAAATTTACACAATCACAGTTTCGACAGGCGCAGGGTATAATGTTACATGGCCTACAAGTGTTGATGGCTTTGAAATGTCGGGAGAAGGTAATGCTAGGACCATCGAAAATATAATACAAGCATCAAATTTGGCGCTTACTATTTCTGCACAAACTCATGAGGTTACTATTGCTAACGTTGAAAATGCAACATATGAAGTTAAGGTTGATGATGTGACTCCATCAATGAGTGAAAACAAATTCAATGCATCAACTGAGCAAACAATAGTTGTAACAATAACTCCAAATAATGGTTATAGCGTGACGGGAAACGCGACCGCCGTAGGTGCTCAAATTTCAAAAAATGAAAATAAGTTTACTATTACAGGATTTACTTCTAATTTCACAGTTAATTTTGCCAATGTTGTTACTGCAAACAGCTTTGACGCAACAGTAAAATATAATAAAAACGAGATTAAGGTTGCAGGGCTGTCTGGAACTTCAACGGAAGAAAATGAAAACATCACATTTACGACCAAAGTTTCAACAGGTGGCGAACTGACATTCTATATTCAAGATTTGCATGGATATAGTTACAATGATATTCTTGTTGCGGGCAGTGCAACAGTAAATGTTGATGAGACTCCAATAGTTGACGGTATATATGCTGGTTATAGAAAAGTTACCGTTTCAGGTTATACTCAAACATTTGGCTTAGAGATTAAAACTACAAAAGTTAAGTTTGACGTAAACGCAAGTTTTGTTGCAGTTGATTCTGAGTTTAACATTATGCAAGGTGTTCAAGACATAAGTGTTGAAAATGAAAATCAACAAATCGAATATCTTGCGAGTGCAACAGTTAAGGCTGTGAATAACAATCCTGCTTATGGATTTATAGGTTGGTATGATTCATCAGTGATTGACGAAGATGGAAAAATTGTGACCATTGACGGAGATCCTATAAGCACTTATTTAGCTTATACCTTCACTGTGGAAGACAATGTAAGCCTTGTAGCGATTTTCCAATACAACACTTACAATGTTGAAATCAAGATTGAATACACCGAAAGGGCTAGTGATGGCACAGATCATGCGACGATTGATGTTAATGGAACAGAAAACTTAAATGGCTGGAAGCAAACAATGTCGTATGATGATCAACTTGAAGTTACGGCCAATATTAATGCAGGTTATGAGATAGTTGGTTGGTACGAAGGTAACGTTGATGATTCTGCTGAAGGACATGGTGCTACATACTCAAAAACAATAACAAATGATCTCACTTTAATCTTGAAAGTTGACGCAGTTGATTTGTCAGTCGAAATAGTGCCAACTGTTAAAATAAGTGGAGTTAGTTATTCAGGTGAGGATATTGATAGCTTAGATTATGGAACAATTGAGCTCGGTTCTTACAGCGACGGCGAGTTTACACCGACAAAAGTTTTGATTTCCGCGGAAGATTTCGATGTTGAAAGTTATACTGGTGGGGATTTCTACTTAAGATTGAGCGCAAAATCTGGATATAAACTAGACACACTTTACAATATTGCTGGAAATCCAACGTTTAGATTAATAGAGGAAGAAAGCGGTTATAAAATTTATCAAATTTCAAATCTTAATTCAGAAAACACCTATCAAATTGAAGCAAGATTTATTGCTATTTCTACTCCAATAAACATTGTGTTCAGCGATGGACAAAACAGGCTTGAAGCGGGTAGAATCACAGTTACTGTGGCACAAGGGCTTAACATAATTCAAAACAATTCGCACAACGTAATTGTTAATGCAACAACCAGAAGCACAGTTCAAGTGACTGCATCAATAACTTTTGGACAGATGTTTGTCGATGGAGATGAAGCATTAAACAATTTAAAAATAACTTCAAATTCTGGAACTATCTCAAACGTTACATTAAACAAACCTGAATCTTCAACAGGTTGGAGCGCACAAATAAGTTTTGAAATCACAGGATTTACTGGCTCTCCTATTGTTGAAATACTAGTTCAACCAAAGACTTATTATGTTCAACTTGTGGGTTGGGATGGTGTTGAAATAGGCACACCTTTCCAAGTTACATACGGCGCACCGATAACCTTGCCGGCAGGTTTGACGATCAGCCCAAGAGATGGATTTGCACTTTTAGGCTTCTACAAATATGCAAACGGTGTAGGCACACGTTATATAGATGGAGATCTTAATCCTATTGGGAATTGGGTTGACAACGGATACCAAAGAAGCAGTAATGGAACTTACGTCGTTAGTCCAAATTTTGATGCAAATACTGACACATTTAGAATCTTTGCAAGTTATTCTATAAACAAGGCTAGGTTGCAAATAGATGTCGTTCCACCTGGGCTAGAAGATGTTCCACCTACAGTTGCGGCTAAAATAGTTGTGCTTGGCACAACGACTGCAAACTCATGGTCATCTTCACTCGATGCTTCCTTTGTTGAAGTGAGAGAAGGCGCAATAATCTCATTGCAGGCTCCGGTTTATGAAAACTACAAGTTCGGTTACTGGACAATCGTTCGAACAGATAAAAATGGAGTCAGCAGACAAAAGAGAGTTGAAAGCGAGACAATTGAAAACTTTGAACATGACGGTTACAGTTTAGTTAACATTACATTAAACTATTTCGCAAAAGTGTCTGTAAAAGCTACGGTTGGAGGCACGGCAACTTACACCTATTATGATGGAACTGAAAAGGTTGAAGTTGCTGACACTGAATATATCCCAACTACTAACCCTATTAAACTTAATGCGACAGCAGATCCAGGTTATAAATTTGTTGGTTGGTTTGTGGGAGAGCAACTTTTAACTATGGAACCAAACTTCGAGTATTCTGCAAGCGCAGTTAAACCTATTGAACCTACAGAGTTTGAGGCAAAATTTGAAAGTCAAACATTTAAGATGAACATACACATTCAAGACACACAGTCGATTTCATTGCAAAATGTTACAGTTGGTGGTCAAAATGTTGATTTCGAAGATGGCTTTGACGTAAAACTTGATCAAGTTGTCGTAATTAGATTGAATGTCGCTGACGGGTTAACGATCGCTTGGGAAGGTGGAAGTGTTACACCGTTGCTTAAACCATCGTATCTTTATAGAGTTGCCTATGCAGATGTCGTTGATGGGGAAATCAATTTAAATGTTTATGTTTCATACGAAGAATGTGACGTAAACATCTCTGTTAACGTTGTAAACGGCAATGATACGGACAAAACTTTAGCTGCAAGTATTTACTATTTTGAAAACAGTCAAGCTGTTCCAATAAGCGCAATCAATGGTGTTACAATAACAAGAATTGTTGGTAGCACACTTGAACTTCAAATAGATTTGCGAGATAATTATAGGCTCGATGGCATAACAATTGATGGTAAAGATAGTGGCGCTGTTGTTAGCGGAAACATTGTTAGAATTGCAGTTCAGCCACAAAGCGCTTATGCTGACTCAATTAGCATTCAAATCAATCTTGCACGTGACCTTTGGATAGATTATGTTGATGTTGAAGACTATGAGTTGACCGGAGATGGAACGGATTCTAACCCTTACGTTATTTCGTCAGCAGAAGATTTATCTTATATGGCATATATGATAAATGTTGAAGGAAGCAAGGAATTTGCAAATGCGGCTTACGTCCTTGGCGCCAATATTGATCTTTCTGGCAAGTTCTGGTCGCCAATCGGCACATTAGAAAATAAATTTGGTGGCAAGTTCTATTACAGAAACTTCAAAATCGAAGGTGTAAAATTGGTGAATGATTATGCAGGAGAAGTTTCTAAAGGCGGGGTGTTTGGCTACGTGTCAGATTCTGCCGAGTTTGAAATGCCAGAGGGTGATTGGATTATTGCAGTTATTATTGTGAGTATCGTCTTATTATTAATAATCATTGCACTTATCATATTCTTCGTGCTTCGAAAGAAACGTAAGAAAAAACTTGAGCAACTCGCAAACAGCTAATAAACAAAAAAAAACCTTTCATACTTGAAAGGTTTTTTTCTTGTTTTAACTTTTTTTAAAAATCTTTAAAATGATTTTGTTAAAATCTTCATTTTAAGAAATGTTATTATAACGAATTTATGCTGACAAGAGTTATTGCTTGATTTAAAAGTGCTTTTTAGCATAGTTTATTTAAAAAAAATAAAAAAAATCGTTAAAAGTGTTGACAAAATGTTTTACATTGTGATAGAATAACCATGCTGACATCAATTTCGTCAGCATGACCCATGAAAATTGAAGAGGAAAAAGCGAATTAAATAACTTTTACAAGAAGTCAATTTAAGATAGTTATTGAGCTAAAGGATCAAGTGTACGAATAAAACAGACGAAAGTCTAAAAATATTTTAACGTTAGAGTTTGATCCTAGCTCAGGACGAACGCTGGCGGCGT
>CASFYE010000042.1 GCA_949298925.1 uncultured Bacillota bacterium | reverse complement strand
GAAAGATATACTAAATTTGGTATCCACAAAGGTGATAGAGGATGTGTCATGGATAATAATGCTGTCCAAAATTATATTGAAGTGGATTTTTCTGGTATAGATAAAGATGGAAATTATTATGGTGATTGTATCTCAGCAAAGATTGATGATTTGAAAGTTATTAAATAATTTACTACACTAGTTTACACCTATTACACTAGTTTTGGGTAGTTTTAGAAAGAATTAGACCGAGAGTTTGAAAATTGAACTCTCGGTCTTTTTTTATGCAATTTTACTACACTTTTTGGAGCAGTTTACTACACCTATTGTATTTTTAGCCTAAAATTAAGCAAAACTTTTGCAAAAGAAAAAACCTTGAAAGTGCCTATTTTACTAAGGTTTCAAGGGTTTTGTGAATGGAGCTGATGACGGGACTTGAACCCGTGACCTCTGCCTTACCAAGGCAGTGCTCTACCTGCTGAGCTACATCAGCATAGCTCCAAAATGGAGTAAATATTCAGTTGTAATTTTGATTAAAATTGCCGATTGCTTGTCTTACCAAGGCGGTGCACTACCGACTGTGCTACATTAGCATAAGCAATTTTTATTAAATTTTTGAGTGTTTTTTGAGGTTCAAATTTGGACTATTTTAAAATTACCAAGGCGGTGCGCTTGCCGACTGATGCCACATAAGCACGAACCAAATGAAAGGCTATTTTTTGAGTGTTATAAGTTATTAGAATTTGCCTTATTGTCTTATTAAGGTTTGTAGCTAAATGTTTGCGACAAATTGACACCATGCAATTTAATTGCATAATAAAAATATCATATATTTTAGTTTGTGTCAATTGTTTTTTTGAGATTGTTTCATGTAAAAATAAATTTGTGCTTAGGATAGTAATATATGAAAGAAGATGCGACTTTAATTCTTTCATGAATGCAATAATTTTTTAATTCGTTGTAGTGCGAGTAAACTCATTGATAATGCTTATTATTTAGAGCTGTTTATAAAGGATTATTAGTTTATAACTTTATTTAGAAAGGTGATTTATATATGAAAAGTTAGTAATTAGCAACTTATGCAAAGGAAGCATTATAGAAAATTAAGATTACTTATTTTTTATCATAAAAGGTGTAGGCGAGTTCTACGATATCTCCAGCACCGATGAATTTTTTATTAGTAAAGAAAAAAGACCGATAGTTGTTACACTAATCGGTCTATTTTTGCGGTCTTTTTTACTCTCTGCCTTGTTCTTGTTCAACACCATGTTTAATTGCTCCATGTCTTCTTTAAGTTTGGCAGAAACATATTTAAGAACCCTTCTATCTTGTTTAACAGCAACCAAAACAATATCAAAATCATTTGGGAATTCGTGTATTAAACTAAGGACATTCAAATACGTCATTTTATATATCCACCTTGTGCTAATATTCAAGAGAATTTCCAGGTTCTTGCATAAATTTCTCCGCTTGTTCTACTGTCAACACCTGCAAGTTCCCTGTTAACTTCTCTTGTAGATTTTTTATTTCTTTTGTAGATGCTAAATTTAAAACATACCTTATGTCGTTTTTCAATTTTGCATCACTGATAAAATGGTAAGCACTTCCATCTTGTTTAACAGCAGCCATAACAATTTCTGGATCATCTTGCAGTCTTTTAGAAGCATATCTAAGAGCCCATCCAGTTTGTTGAACAGCAGCCATAACAATTTCTGGATCATCTTTCAGTCTTTCAGAAGCAAATTCAAGAGCCCTTCCATTTTGTTGAACAGCAGCCAAAACAATATCTTTGTTATCTTGCAGTCTTTCAGAAGCATATCTAAGAGGCCTTCCATCTTCTTTAACAGCAGCCATGACAATTTCTGGATCATCTTTCAGTCTTTCAGAAGGAAATTCAAGAGCCCATCCAGTTTGTTGAACAGCAGCCATAACAAT
>CASFYE010000041.1 GCA_949298925.1 uncultured Bacillota bacterium | reverse complement strand
TTTGATTATTCAAATATAACATTTTTGTCATAGTTTGTCAACATAATTCAAATAAAAGAGATTTTATAAAGAAATTAAGGTTTCTTTTAATCTTAAGTTTAAGATGACAATTTACGATTGAATTCTGCTTGACTAATTTGCAAAAATGGTTAAAATTAATTCAGGAGATAAAAAATGGGAATTTTTAGTAGTGAAAATAATGGACAGGTAAGAAAACTTAGAAAAAAAGCCTTGAAAGTAATCGATCTTGAAGAAAAGTATCAGCAAATGACTGATGAAGTGTTGCAAAATCAAACTGATATTTTAAAACAAAGGCTTCAAAACGGTGAAACCTTAGACAATATTTTGCCAGACGCGTTTGCGGTGTGCCGAGAGGCCGGTTATCGCGTTTTAAACATGAAACATTTTTTGGTGCAAATTATGGGTGGGATTGCCTTACATCAAGGAAGAATTGCAGAAATGGCAACAGGTGAGGGTAAAACTCTCGTGGCAACACTTCCGGCATATTTAAATGCACTTGCAGGCAAAGGCGTGCATATTGTTACGGTAAACGAATATCTTGCGAAACGTGATGCAGAGTGGATGGGCAAAGTTTATAAATTTTTAGGACTGAGTGTAGGGGTCATTGTGGCAAACATGTCACAAGAAGCAAAGAAGCAGGCCTATGAAGCCGATATCACTTATTGCACAAACAATGAATTGGGGTTTGACTATTTGAGAGATAACATGGCTACAAACACACAAATGAGAGTTCAGCGAGGTCAAAATTTTGCAATAGTCGATGAGGTCGATTCTATTTTAATCGATGAAGCCCGAACACCTCTTATCATAAGTGGTCGTGGTTCTAAATCTAGCGAACAATATGAAAAAGCACAAAGTTTTGTCAGAACGTTAAAAAAAGACGATGACGTCGAAATTGACATAAAAACAAAGCAAATAAACTTAACAGACAGTGGAATAACAAAAGCTGAAAGATATTTTGGTGTTGATTCACTTTCAGATATTGAGAATTTGGAACTCAATCACCATATAAACAATGCATTAAAAGCCAATTTTACGATGTTTAAAGATGAGAATTATATAGTAAAAGATGGCGAAGTGATCATAGTCGATGAGTTTACCGGTCGATTGATGCCAGGCCGAAGATTTTCTGATGGTCTTCATCAAGCCATCGAAGCCAAAGAAAAAGTGGCTATCAAAGATGAAAACAAAACTCTCGCAACCATAACTTTTCAGAATTATTTTAGGCTTTACAAGAAGCTTTCTGGTATGACGGGAACTGCCAAGACGGAGGAGGGCGAATTTAGAACTATTTACAGTCTTGACGTAGTTACAATACCACCAAATCTTCCAAATAAAAGAAAAGATGAATCCGACATAGTTTTTACGACTTATAAGGGCAAAATAAACGCGATAGTTGAAGAAATTAAAAGATGCCACGATCAAGGCACACCTGTGCTTGTCGGCACTGTTACGATTGACAAATCTGAGGATTTGTCGAAGGCACTTAAAGCGCAAAAAATTAAACACGTGGTTTTGAATGCTAAAAATCATGAGCAGGAAAGTGCCATTGTTGCTCAGGCAGGTCGAAGGTGCGCCGTTACAATAGCCACCAACATGGCAGGTCGTGGAACCGATATTTTGCTTGGCGGAAATCCTGAATTTATGGCAAAGAAAAAGATGGCTGATGAAAAATATTCAGACGAGCAAATTTCATATGCCACAGCTTTTAACAATTCAGATGACAAAGATTTGATGGAAGCAAGAAAACGTTATCAGGAGCTTTATGCGGAATTTAAAAAAGAGACTGATGCTGAAAAGGAAGAGGTGAAAAGGCTTGGCGGGCTTCATATTATTGGAACAGAACGTCATGAATCAAGAAGAATTGACAATCAGCTGAGAGGTCGTGCCGCAAGACAAGGCGATCCGGGATCCAGCGTGTTCTTTTTGTCGCTAGAAGACGACTTGTTAAAACGTTTTGGCGGAGAAAGGTTGCAAAGAGTGGCGCAGATGTTTCGCATAGATGAGTCCACACCAATACAGTTAAAACTTTTAACAAGACAAATTTCATCTGCCCAGAAAAAAATTGAAGCACAAAACTTTGGAATGAGAAAAACGGTGCTTCAATTTGATGACGTTATGAACGCACAAAGAAAAATTGTGTATGACGAAAGAAACAAGGTTTTAGAGGGCTTGCCTTTAAGAGAACAAATTCTTGGAATGTATCCAGAGGTTATTTCAAAAATAGTGGGGAAGCATTTGGACGATGATAAACCATATTTTGAATGGGATATTTCAAAAATAAACACGGACCTAGAAAAAGGACTGATTGAAAAGGGGACAAACCTTGTCGATGAAAAATTTATAGAAGACTGCGATGTGGCAGACGTTGAGAAAAAGATTTTTAACGTTGTTAAGCAAAGATATCAAAAGCAAATTGATTATGCGAAAGAATTGGGTGTCGATTTTTCTAATGTTGAAAGATTTGTTATGCTCAAAGTCGTTGATGCCAATTGGATGAACCATATTGACGACATGCAAATCATGAAAAACGAAATCTTTGCAAGAGGATTTGGCAATCAAGACCCTGTTTTGGCATATAAAAAAGATGGATACGAGTTGTTTGAAAAGATGATCAATCAAATTCGCGAAACGGTTTGTTTGATTTTGCTTTCTATTAAGATGCAAGTCGAAAGAAAACCTGAAAAGGTGCAAAGGCCGACTTTTACTCCTATTGCCAGGAAAGAGGAATTGCCTTCAAACAATTCAAAGCCTGAAAAACAAAAAATTCAAACGACAGTTGTAAATTCCGGGCCAAAAGTTGGCAGGAATGAGTTATGCCCATGTGGCAGTGGAAAAAAATATAAAAACTGTTGTGGTAAAGATGTATAAGAAATTTCCAATAGTTTTGAGTAAAACAACCTTTACATCGATAATTTTTTTGATATTAAAATAAAAAACATATTACTCGAAATTCATATTTAAAACATGATTAAAAATGTTGAGTTAAAAAGATAAAGATAATGATTACTTTTAAAAATTTTAAAAAAAAGATAATGTAAATTGACAAGCTACATTATCTTTTTCTAATTTTTTAATTGTTAATTTTCAATCCTCTTTTGTCTTTCGATTTACACAGCCAATGTAATTATTGCCAATGCCTCTAATAATTTCTATCATCTATTTTTTGGTCGCCTAAGCTCGCTTTGATTCCATTATCACCTAAGGTTTTAATTTTGTTTAAAGCATCTTTCTTTATTTTTCTAATTGTTTCAATTTCATTTTCGCTTTGTTCATTTTTTTCTTCAAACTTCCCAATTCCTTTTTTTACGTCTTCATTCTTTGTGTTGACAATTTCTATAATCCTATTTACAAACATAACACGTTTTTCTAATTCTTTTTTTTCTTCATCAATCTCACCTAAAATTAATTGATCACCATTTATATAAGCTGACAATGTTTCTTTTAAAATTTCATTTATCTCTTTCATAAAATTTTCATCTTCAAATCTATGTGGAGGAATGAATTTATAATCTTGAGGCATTTTTGCAATATGTTCTTTCCATTCTTCTTGGGATAAGTACATGTTGCCATTATAATCTATCTCGCAGCATTTTCTGTTATCTAATTTCACGTAGGCAAGACCTTCACTATAGCGATATACATCGGCAATATTATATCTTCCATCTTGTAACTTCCCGTTTCTATCAATAAATGCCCATTCACCATTACATAACTGTACACAAGCGAAACCTTTACTATAGGAAAAGGTTTTTTTATATCTTCCATCTTGTAACTTCCCATTTCTATCAATAAATGCCCATTCACCATCATTTAATTGTACACAAGCGAAACCTTCTCTATAGCCACATACCTGTTCATATCTTCCATCTTTCAACTTTCCTTTGCGATCTATAAACGACCATTTCCCACTATTTAACTGTACAGGGGCAAAACCTTCGCTATAGTGACCTGCTCTGAGGAATTGCCCCGATTGATATACTCCATTGTGGTCAATAAATCTACTGCGCAGGCAATCAAATACTATCAAAGCAAAACCTTCATTATAATTGCCGACAGAATCACATTTTTCTAAACGTCGTATCTTTTCATTAATGTCTATAAACGCATATTTTTCTTCCTCTAACTCTACAAAGGCAAAACCTTCGCTGTAGGAAAAGGCATGTTTATATCTTCCATTTCGCAATTTCCCATTCCGGTCTATAAATGCCCATTCATCAACATCTAATTGCACACGAGCAAAGCCTTCGTGATAGGAACCGGCATATTCATATCTACCGCTTTGCAATTTACCATTTCGGTCTATAAATGCCCATTTCCCATCATCTAATTTCACGCACGCAAAACCTTCGCTATAGCTAGATGCCCATTTATATCTTCCATTTTGCAATTTCCCATTTCGGTCTATGAATGCATGTTTCCCATCATCTAACTCTACAAGAGCAAAACCTTCGCTATATTTGTGAATAATTCTTATTCCATTCATATTTCTCCCCTTTTTTGCTTATTATATCAGCTATCAGGTCACTTGTCAATACCCAAATTAAAACAATAGCATTTGGCATAGTAGAATCGGTTCTGGAAAAAGAGAATATAGAGATTTGTTTTGCAAAAAAAAGGGGGGTGATTATTGCATTATCGAACAAAAAAAGATAATGTAAATTGACAAGCTACATTATCTTTTTTTAATTTTGCTAATTTTAAATTTATCCAAACATGTTTGACTTTTTGTTTTATAAAACAAACATTATTGTGCCAAGAAAGTCTTTATTAATTTCTGCAATTTCATTTTAAAATGTTTTAAATTCTTTGGAGTCCATCATTGTCTAATATTTGAATTTTTTCAAAGACTTCACTTTTAATGTTATCAAATTTCTGTCTTTGTTCTTCTATCTCTCTAGTTTGGAGTTTGATTTCTTTTTCTCGTTGTTCGCTTTGTTTTTTTACTTTTTCCTTTTTTGTATTAATAATTTCCATAATTTCATTTACGAACATAACGCGCTCTTGTAATTTTTTTTCGCTTTCGGCAAAATTATTTGTATTAAATTTCACTTCATCTATGCAATTGAACAAGGCTCTCTTCATAGTTTCATTTATTTCTTTCATAAAATTTTTATTATCAAATCGGTGTGGAGGAATGAGTTTGTAATTTTGAGGTGATTTTGAAATGTGTTCTAGCCATTCTTTTTTAGTTAAATCTAAATTACCTTCATAATCAATATCGCATTCTGTTCCGTCATCTAACTTTACTACAGCAAAACCTTCGTGATAGGAGCCGGCATTTATATATCTACCGCTTTGCAATTTACCATTTTGGTCTATATAAGAATATTTCCCGTCATCTAACTTTACTACAGCAAAACCTTCGTGATAGGAGCCGGCAAATTCATATCTACCGCTTTGCAATTTACCATTTCGGTCTATATAAGCATATTTCCCGTCATCTAACTGTACGCTAGCAAAACCTTCGTGATATCTTCCTACAGAAACATATCTGCCATTTTGCAAATTTCCATTTTTATCTATAAAAGCCCATTTGTTGTCATCTAACTTTACTCGGGCAAATCCTTCGCTATAGAAATATGTCCACTTATATCTTCCATCTTGTAATTTTCCATTGCGGTCTATATATGCATATTTTCCGTCATCTAATTTCACGCACGCAAAACCTTCGTGATAGGAATCGGCGTCTATATATCTACCGCTTTGCAATTTACCATTTCGGTCTATATAAGCATATTTTCCGTCATCTAATTTCACGCACGCAAAACCTTCGTGATAGGAATCGGCGTCTATATATCTACCGCTTTGCAATTTACCATTTCGGTCTATAT
>CASFYE010000040.1 GCA_949298925.1 uncultured Bacillota bacterium | reverse complement strand
TAAAAAACAATGCAATTTTTGGTAATTTTCTTTAAATTTTTTATTAATTTTGTTATTTCCGTATTTTCCGTCCCCCACTATAGGATATCCCAAAAATGCAAGATGTGCTCTTATTTGGTGGGTTTTGCCAGTATGAAGTTCCACCTCAACCAAACTTGTTTCAGCTCCTTTTTTTAATGTTTTAAAACTTGTTTCAATTTTTACAGAATGTTGAACATAAGTGTTAAAAATTTTAACTTCGCTTCTTGCAACATCTTTTAAAAGAAATGCGGTCTTCTTTTCTCCTTTAAAATCTGGCTGTCCAAAAACTTCACACACGTACTTTTTTTCAATCCAACCATTTTTAAAAGCCTCTTTTAAACTCTCTTCTGCATCTTTATTTTTTGCCATTATCATAACACCTGTCGTATTTCTGTCTAATCTATGGACGGCTATCGTGCCTTTTAGCAATTTTTCTAGACTGTTTTCACCCTGCACCTCTATTTTTTTGCCTTTTGAAAGCACGACAACATTTTCATCTTCATACAGCTTTTTAAACTTAGGAATTGGCAATTTTTCACAGTACACAATGACAACTTCGCCAGGATTTAAGCTGTCAGTAGGTTGCAATCTTTTGCCATTTTTCTTCACATCACGGTTTTTTAAAATTTTGTTTACCTGTTGCGATGAAAAACCGTAGTCGAGTAAAAGGTTTTTTACGTCATTACTTTTATTAATCTTTATCTCTATCTTTTCCATGAGTTCTCCCATTTATAGTATAACATATTTTTCTTTTAGTTTGCATATTTTTTATTAAAATTCAGTTTTATAGGAGTTGTTATGCCAGAACTAATAAGTATTGAAAATCAAAAAAAATTGTATATTAAGGGCGCAACAAAGGTCAAATCTTCAACAGCATCTTTTGCAGTTATAGAAACAGCTGAATCGACAATAAACATTAACGGAAGCGAATTAGAAGTTGTCAAGTTGGATCTTGAAAACAAAGAAGTTGTTATAGCTGGAAACATTTCGCAGTTAAAGTTTTTAAACAATTCGCCAAAACAAAGTTTTCTTAAAAGGATTTTTAAATAATTGTGCTATACTCCACTCTGTCACAGCCGATTGTTTTTTTATGCTTGTTTCTAACAGGACTCTTAGGCGGACTTGTTTTTACAACAACGACCGCCTTAACTAAGAAAAGAAAACTAGTTATGCATGTTTTACAATTTTTTTCTGTTTGTTTTTGCTTTGTTTCTTTTCACATTGTAAATCTTTATGTAAATTACGGAGAATTAAGGTTGTTTGCCGTTTTTGCTTTTTTATTAGGTTTTTTCTTAATAAATTTATTGCTATCAAAAATTATTGCAAAAATTTTAAAAAAATTATATAATTTCATCAATGGAAAAAGAAAAAAAGAAAAAAATCTTTAAAATTTGTGTTTGGACAGTTTTTGCTGTCGTTTTTGCTTTGTTTATTATATTTTCAATTTTGATAATAGATTATAAAAATAAAACCCAAAGTTTACAAGACAAAAATCAGCAAATAGAAGACATCTTAGATGAAGATGTTCAATAATTTTATGCCATATTCTTTGTAATAGTTTGAAGCAATTTGACTTTGCATAAGCCTTTCAAACAAATTTTGTAGATTTAAGAAAGCCGATGCTATTATCAGACATTGTATTAAAATTAAGCATATGACAATTCCCAATATAGATCCAAAGATAAATCCTGCCACACGGTTTGTAAAAACAAGAAAGTGCAGTCTTATCACTTTTGTTGCTAAAAGTATTATTGTTTTTATTAGGCCATACATTACCAATAAAAAAATTAAAAAAACACCTATTGAAAGTATGGTCTTTTGCATAGTAGGCGCCACTATGTCAAAAACAGTAAAAGAGCCTTCAAAGTTTTTGCTTTCTATTGTTTGAGTTAAGTTGTTCTTTGTAAAATTAGTTATGTTTGAACTTTTTATAAAATCAATCATATCTTGTTTATTAGAAAATGTTTGAACTAAAAGATTTTCATCAATTCCTTTAAATGTTATTTGTGAAAGTGCATTTAGCGTTCCACTTAAAAAGCCATTTGCTTCTAAAACAGGCACGACAGCCTTCGTAATATAGAAAGCAAAAAGCAAAGCGATTAAAAATGCTATCAAACAGCAAAAGCTTTTTACTAATCCCTTAAAACATCCTCCAACTGAAAAAGTGGCGACAATCGCAACAAACAAAGCATCCATAAAAATAATTTTTGCCTTGAATTAAAAATTTTTACACAAAATAATTGACAACATTTTTAAAAGATGTTATACTCATACTCGCAAACAGTTTTTTCCCTCCCTAATTGTTTGCAAAGCACAAAAGATTGCGAATTGCAAACTGACGCAATTCGCAAAAACATTGCTTTCTGCCTCTTTAGCTCAGCGGTAGAGCATTCGGCTGTTAACCGACAGGTCGTAGGTTCGAATCCTACAGGAGGCGCCAGAAAAACAACCTTGATTTAAGGTTGTTTTTTTTGTTGACTTTTAATGGTCATTAATCTCAAAAACTAACACTAAACATAAAACAAACACCGTTTAAAACACAAATTCTTGAATTGGTCTTGACGAGATGAAATTACTGTGGTATAATAAACTTGGAGTGAACATATGAAACTTAAATATAAAGCAAAAAATGATGTCTCGGCTTTTTTCGAGAATACAGATCTAAGCAAAAACTTTAAAGCAAAGGTAATTCTTCGTTTTGGCAAATTAAAAATAAAAACTAAACACCCAAAGGAAACCTTTGTTTTTACTGATCCTAATGATTGTGATCTTTCTATCATGACAAAAAATCAACAAGATCGCGTTAATCTAATCTTGAATGCTGTTTTAAAAGCAAATGGAAGATTTGTCAATTACAGAAAAAGCAAACAAATCAAATTTTTACAATCTATTCCTGCTGGTTTTCTAAGATATAAAGAAACACGAGACCTTTTTTTAACAAATTCTTCTGCACTTATTAAAAATGTTTATAACAAAAAAATTAAACTTTTAAATTCATTTCTAATGAAATACGAAAATCGTAAAAATGTTTATAACGGTAAAAACAATTTAATTAGTGATAATAATGTTCAAATCATAGGACTTCCAGAAGAAAAATTGGAAAATTCAAATTTAGAGTATTCATGCAAAGTTAGCCCAAACAATTTTATTTTTGGAATAAAAGACGTATATTGGAAAAATTATGTTTTCAACAAATACACCGAACATGAAAATTTTAATGAGCTAACGGACGATGAAAAAGATTTGATTGCAAATTGGTTAAATGCTCTATTAGATTCACTTAACAATGGAGATCCTAAGATCTTGTTTCAGGGAAACAGAAAGAATTTTATTGAAACTTTTCCTTCTGATTTTCTACGCTACCAAGAAGTTCGAGAAAATTTCTTAAAATTTGCTGGCGAAGATTATGATTATCTGGCAGATGAAAAACTAGAAGATTTAAAAGATTCGTTAGCATGGGAGAAAGGTGAACGAAAATTACAGGATTTTGATTTACAAAATGACTTTTATAAAAAATAGAAAGTCTTTGTTTAAAAAAATAAAAAAGGAGAATGTTTTAAAAAGCATCTCCTTTTTTTGTTACAGTTTATCTTTTGTTTTACTTCTTATCTATTGATATTCCACAGCTTTTCAGTTGTTCTTCTGTTGGGATTGATGGCGAGCCCATCAACAAATCTCTTCCATTTTTATTTAAAGGAAAGGCTATAACCTCTCGTATGGATTCTTGATGCATAATAGGCATAAGCATTCTGTCAAAACCAAAAGCACATCCCGCGTGAGGTGGCGCTCCGTAATGAAAAGCATTGTAAAGTGCTGGAAATTTTTGCTCCACCACTTCCTTCGAATAACCAGCTATTTCAAATGCTTTAACCATTATTTCTGGGTCGTGATTTCTTATTGCCCCTGAAAGCATTTCATAACCGTTGCAAACAAGGTCATATTGATATGCTACTATTTCAAAGGGGTCTTTTTCGTTCAAAGCTTTTAATTCACCTTGTGGCATTGAAAATGGGTTATGAGCAAAATCTGGCTTGCCCGTTTCTTCATTTTTTTCATAAAAAGGAAAATCTACTATCCAACACATCTCAATTTTATTTTTGTCAATTATGTCAAGTTCTTCACCCAATTTATTTCTTAAAGTTCCAGCAAGTTTTACAGCCTTATCCTCTTGATCTGCGATTAAGAAAACCGCATCACCGTTTTTTATTTCATACTTTTTAACAAAATCGTCTTTTTCATCATCTTTCAGTGCTTTAACAAAAGTCCCTGAAAGTTCGTTTTCAACCATCTTAGCCCATGCAAGACCTTTCCCTTCTAGACTTACAATGTAAGTTGAAAGATTGTCAAAGAATTTGCGTGATTTGTCTCCTGCTTTTGCTTTTATAAGTTTTACAGTTTTGCCTTTTAAAAAACCAACGTCTGTCTTTTCAAAAAAAGTTGTTGCATCTTCAATAACCAATGGGTTCCTAAGATCAGGCTTGTCGGTGCAATATTTTTGCATAGCTTCGACCCACTTTATGCGTTTAAAAGGCGCGTTGCAAACTTGATAGTCAGAAAAGTTTTTAAATATTTCAGTCGCGAGTGTCTCACAGACCTCAAAAACGTCATCTTGTGTTGCAAATGACATTTCCATGTCAATTTGATAAAATTCTCCTGGCGTTCTATCTGCTCGTGCTGCCTCATTTCTAAAACATGGAGCTATTTGAAAATATTTATCAAAACCGCTTACCATTAAAAGCTGTTTGAATTGTTGAGGCGATTGAGGCAAAGCATAAAACTCTCCTGGAGCATAAACTGTTGGAACAATAAAATCTCTCGCTCCTTCTGGCGAAGTATTTGCCAAAATTGGTGTTTGAAATTCAACAAATCCTAGCTGTGTAAGTCTGTTTCTAACAAACTGCAAGATCTTTGCTCTTTTTAAAATTCGCTCATGAAGTTTTGGATTTCTTAAATCTAAAAACCTATATTTCAAACGTAACTCTTCTTTGGTTTCAGGTGCTTCATTTATTTCGAAAGGTAAAGTTTTTTGACATTTCCCAAGTAATGAAATTTTTTCGGCCTCTATTTCTATTTCTCCTGTTGACATTTTAAGGTTTTTACTTTCTCTTTCTACTACTTTTCCTTCAACTTTTATGACACTTTCTTTATTTAACCCTTCCACCATTTTGTCATCTCTTATAATGATTTGTGTAAAACCAAAGTTGTCTCTAAGAGTTAAAAAGGTTATACCACCGAGCTTCCTTATAGTGTTTATCCAGCCTGAAACCGTTACTTCTTTCCCAACATCATTTATTCTTAATTCTCCACAATTATTGGTTCTGTAAATATTTGTTTTCATCTTTTCTCCTACCTTGCTATTTTAAACCGTATTTGTTTGATTTGTCAACAAATTAATTGACTTTGCCGTCTTCCACTTTAACAATTTTTCCCTCACAGAGATTTTCATCTGTGGTGGTTATAAAGGTTTGACATCTTGATGTGAATTTTATTAATTTTTTTCTTCGATTTTCATCTAATTCAGAAAAGACGTCGTCTAGAATTAAAATTGGATATTCTCCTGAAACATTTTTCATTATTTCTAACTCAGCGAGTTTTAATGATAATGCAACAGTCCTTTGTTGCCCCTGAGAACCAAAGTTCTTTACTTCTTGACCATTAATAAATATGTCTATGTCATCTCTATGAGGTCCACAGCTTGTGTATCCTAACTTAAAATCTTTTTCAAGTGATTTTGCCAATTTTTTTAAAAATTGTTGTTCATCTTCGACTTCAAATTTTTTATATTCTAATTTAAGTTTTTCACCACCTGAAATATATTCGTGTGCTTTACTTGCAAAAGGTTGTAACTCGTCAATAAACTTTTGTCTTTCTTTAATAATCTTTATTCCTGTTGTTGCCAAAGCTTTGTCCCAAATTTGAATATTCTCTTTTAAAACATTAAAATCCTTTGTAACCTTTAAAAGCTTGTTGCGATTGTCTAGTATTTTTTCATATCTCGACAAATTATAAAAATATTTTTTGTTAGTCTGCGAAATATGAATGTTCATAAATTTTCTTCTTTCTTCTGGGCTTTCTTTTACAAGTTTTAGTTCATCAGGTGCAAAAAAAACTATTTGCACTTCCCCTAAAACATCACCTATCCTTTTTATAGGAAGACCGTCAAGTTTTACTGTTTTCTTTTGATTATTCCAAATCATCACTTCAATTTTTTTGTCTCTAACTTCATTACTTGCCGTCAATGTTATTTTTGAATACTCTTCACCCCATTTTATTAGTTGTTTTTCTTTGTTTGTTCGAAAACTTTTTCCAATACAAGCAAAAAAGATAGCCTCAATTAAATTAGTTTTTCCTTGTGCATTTTTACCACACAAAGAAATTACATTGTCATCAAAATCTATCGTTTGGCTTTTATAATTTCTGAAATTTGTAAGAGATAATCTTGTTATTTTCATGAAGATATTATATCACTAAATTAGTTTTCAAACAAGCTTTCTTTACTTGACAAATCACATTTTGTTTAGTAAACTAATAAGGTAGGTAATTATGCAAGAACTAAACAAACTTTGGCAACAACTTATGGATAAATTGGAACTTTCAGTTTCCAATGTTTCTTTTGTTATGTGGTTTAAACCTTTAAAAGTAGTGGACTTTTCTGATAATAAAACTTTGTTTCTTTCCACAAAATCCTCTTTTGCAAAAAATCAAATATTAAAAAATTATTTTGATAAACTTAAATCTGGTGTCGAAGAAATCTTCGGTGAAGGTGTTGAAATTGAAATTCTCGATCCAAATGAAGAAAAAGATTACTTAACGAAAAATAAACCGAACCTTACAAAAAACGATGTAGAAACAACAAAAAATCCTTTTAATCCAAAATACACTTTTGGAAACTTTGTTGTTGGAAAATGTAATCAAACTGTTTATGCCGCTTCAAGAGCTGTTGCCGAAAATCCTGGAAAGAGCTTTAACCCACTTTTCATATATGGCGGAGTTGGTTTAGGAAAAACACATCTTCTTCATGCAATAGGAAACTACATACGTGAAGCTTCCCCTCAAATGAAAGTCAAATATGTTACGTGCGAGCAATTTACCAATGATTATATTGAAAGTTTAGGCTCATCAATAAAAAACAAAACAAACTCTCAATTCCGTGAAAAATACAGAAATGTTGATGTTTTAATAGTTGATGACATACAATTCATAAGCAAAAAAACAAGCACACAAGAAGAATTTTTCCACACTTTTAATGATCTTTATCAATTCGGTAAACAGATAATAATTGCTTCCGACAGACCACCAAAAGATATTGAAACTTTGGAAGACAGATTAAGATCAAGATTTACTATGGGATTGATTCAAGACCTTCAACCACCTGACTTTGAAACAAGAGTTGCAATCTTAAGAAAAAAATGTCAGCTAGAAAAATGTTCTATCACAGACGAAGCTTTAAATTTTATAGCAGATCATGTTGATTCAAACGTGCGTGAACTAGAAGGTATGCTTTCAAAAGTATGTTTTCTTTCAAACCTTATTGGAAAAAATGAAGCTGATATAAATGATGTGCGTGAAGCCTTTTCAGATAAGTATGACGAAAAAAATGAAGGCGGATCAAATGCTGATCAAATTATAAAAGCTGTTTGTGATTATTTCGATATATCAAAAGATGATATAACGGGAAAAAAGAAAAACAAGGAAATAGTTGAACCTCGAATGATAGCAATCTTTATGATCAGTGAAATGTTGGAACTTCCTCTTGTTACAATTGGAAAAATCTTTGGAGGAAGAGATCATACAACAATAATGCACTCACGAGATAAAATATCATCAGAAATTAAAACAAATCGAAAAATCCAAACTTTTGTGAGTGAAATTAAAAAGATGTTGAAAAGTGGATAAATTAAAAAAAACAGCTCGGCTTGTCCACAAAGTTATCCACAAAAAATTAATCAATATATTGTATAACATTTCGTTATAACAAGACTAAAAACCAATATATATAGAACAAAAATAAAGTTGTCAACATTTACACATAACACTATTATTACTATTACGAGTTTAAAATAAATAAAAAATAAAAGAAGTGCACGTGCGCAAAATAAAGGAGAAAAAAGATGTTATTAAATTGTATGGGTCTAGAACTTTCAGAAGCTTTTTTAAGAGTGAGTAAAGCTATTTCAAACAAAATCACAAATCCTATTTTAGAGGGAATTAAAATAGTTGCAGAAGACAACACTTTGACTTTAAGTGCAACAGACACAGACTTATCTATTGAAAAGAAAATTAAAGCCGACATAAAAATAGAAGGTGAAACAGTTGTTCCAGGAAAGTTTATAACTGAATTTGTAAAAAAACTTTCATCTGCTGACATTGAAATGGAAGTTAATGAAAAGAATCAACTGCTTATTAGATACGATGGTAATGAAAGTGTTATTCAATGCTACAACCCTGTTGAATATCCAGGATTTAGAAAAATAAAAACAGATGAATGGTTTGGAATAAGTCAAAGAGATTTGAAAACTTTGATTAATAAAACAATTTTTTCAGTAGCACTTGATGATTCAAGACCTATCTTAAAAGGTGTTTTATTTGACATATCACAAAAAGAACTTACTACTGTTGCACTTGATGGCTACAGATTGGCTCTTGTAAAAAAGAAAGCAAGTGCAAACATACGCAAGTCAATAGTTGTTCCAACAAGGTCTTTAAATGAAATAAGTAAACTGTTAGATGATAGCGATGACATAATAAATGTTTATATTGACACAAATGCCATAATGATAGACACAGTTGACACAAAGATAATTTCTAGATTATTAGAAGGAGATTTTATAAATTACAAACAAATAATACCTGTCAATTATGAAACATACGTTGTTGCAAACAAGTTGCAACTAGAAGATGCTCTTGAAAGAGTTTCGTTGTTAAGCAAAGTTGGACAAAACAATTTTGTTAAATTTGATATGAAAGAAAATTCTATTATTTTAACATCAAATTCTGAAATAGGAAATATTAAAGAAAAAATTTCAGCAGTTTTAAATGGTAAAGACATAGAAATAGCTTTTAATCCAAGATTTATTTTGGAAGTTTTAAAAGCAAATTCAGACGAGTTTGTAAAATTGTGTTTGAACTCACCTTCAAATCCATGTGTAATTGTTCCAACTGAGGGAGACGAATTTTTATACTTAATATTACCAGTTAGAATGTTTAACTAAGAAGCAACTCAATTTGAGTTGTTTTTTTTTATATTTCAAATTAAACTTTTAAACTAGTGGAATAAGACAAAGAAAATGTACACATAAGGTGAAATTTATTTTAATTAGTTTTAAAAGCAATAGTTTTAAAAAAACTTATTTTACGTCAAAACAAATCAAAAGACTAAAAAATTCTCATCAAAATAAAGTTGACAAACAAACCAAAAAAATATATACTATAAAAGTTTATAGACAAAGATGTTTTTAAACTACTAGTTTACAAGGAGGACACAATGAAACAAACTTATCAACCAAAGAAAGCAAAGAGAAAAAAAGTTCATGGGTTTAGAGAAAGAATGCGTAGTCAAGGTGGAAGAAACGTTTTAAAAAGACGCAGAAATCGCGGAAGAAAAAATATTGCTGTATAAGGAAAAAAAATGGATCATAGACTGAAAAAAGACAAACAATTTTCTTATGTTTACAAAAAAGGAAAAAAACATCATTCTCAGCATTTGACGCTTTTTTCAGTGGAAAGCAAATTTAAAAATTACCGTATTGGATACGCTATTTCTAAAAAAGTTGGAAAAGCCAATAAAAGAAACAAATTAAAAAGAAGACTAAGAGAAATTATTAGAAAAAGTGATTATCCAAAAAATTTTCACAATTATGTTGTTATGGCAAAAATTGGATCTGCAGAAACAGATTTTAAAAACTTGGAAAATCAAGTAAAAATAATTTTTGATAAGGCAAATGAAAAATGAAATATGTTTTTTTTCCATTTAAAATGGTGCTCTATTTTGTTGTTTATTTTTACAAGTGGTTTATTTCACCAATGCTTCCAAAAGTATGTAAGTACTTTCCAAGTTGTTCAACGTATTTTATAAATTCAGTGAAAGAATTTGGTCCGTTCAAGGGATTTATTATTGGATCAAAAAGAATACTAAGATGCTCACCTTTTTGTCATCAACATGGTTATGATCCTGTTCCAATAAATATAAAAGGAGATTCTAGATGGCTTTTATAACAAGTCTTCTGTCAGTGCCACAACCAACGGGAGTTTGGGAGAGCATAATAAAGGCATTTGAGGCAGGGGTTGGAAGTTATATACTTGCAATAGTTTTAATAACGCTTATCATAAAAATAATATGGGCACCATTCGAAACGATTAACAAAAAAATCAACAAAAAGAATATGCGCATACAGGCGACGCTACAACCAGAACTTGAAAAAATAAAGGCAAGATATGGTGCTGATAGAAATCTGTTAAATCAAAAAACTCAAGAATTATATAAAAAGCACAACTATTCAATGATGGGAAGCTGTCTTTTTATGTTAGTTTTTTTAGCATTGAACTTGACAATATTTTTCACTCTTTTTGCTGGAATAAACTCAATGGCCGATTACAAAATCAGTCAACAATATGATTATTTGAAATATAGTTATGCAAACGTCTTAAATTTGACAAATGAAGTTTACGAAAAAAATAATGATGAAGATGAAAACAATGATATAACTGGTTATTTTGAAAACTATAATGAATTAAAATTTGAAATTGTTGATGGACAAATAATAGCCAAACTATCTAACGGAGAAGAAATAGCAAAAACAAACTATCTTACAGATTTTTCTTATTTAACTAGTGAAGACCAAAAAGATGAAGATGGCAATGTTTTAATTGACGAACAAACAGGAAAGCCATTAAAAGTCGTTGTTTCATCGGATAAAGCCATTTACGATTTAGTAACAAAATTTGTTGCACCACAACCAGAGCTTAACGAAAGTGGCGAACAAATAAAAGATGAAAATGGAAATTTAATTTATGAAGAAAGATATGTAGGCGATCAAGATGTTTCTGGCGTAACAATTAAACAAGCTGTTGATGAATTTTCTTCTAAGTTTGTAGAGGAGCAATATCAAAACAGTCCAGAGAGTTCTCAGTTTTTGTGGATAGAAAACTATTGGGTTGCAGACTCGCCTTTTAAAAATTCTATTTTTACGTATGACCAATTTGTCAGCGAGATAGGAGCAAACAATGTCAGTGAATATGAAAAAACAATTTATGATTCTTTTATGGTAAACTTGAACGACAAAGTTGGAAGAGTTAATGGCTATTTGATTTTAGCGGTGTTGAGCATAGCAATTTCAATGCTTGCAATATGGATTGGAAATTTGACTATAAAAAAGAAAGGACAGACAGTGACAAAAGCACCAGGGTCAAAAGTTATGATGATTGTTATGCCTTTGATTATGGGAATATTTGCAGTCTTTTACAACTCTGTTTTTGCTATATATATGGTTACAAGTCAAGCAATAAGTGTGGCATTAACACCACTTGAAAATTTAATTATAAATAAATGGGACTCTTATCAAGAAAAAAAAGAAGAAGAAAAGCGAAAATCAGTTGTAGAATACAGAAGAAAATGATAAAATCCAATTAAGGAGGAAATAAACATGACGCGTAGCGTGGAAGCAACAGGCAAAAATATTGAACAAGCAATAGAAAACGCTTTATTTGAATTAAAAGCACCAAGAGAAGATGTCGACATCAAAATAATAAGTGAAGGTGGTTTGTTTAAAAAGGCAAAAGTCGTAGTTTCTATTTCAGAGGACGCAATTGAAAAGTATGAAAAGAGAGAAAAATTGCGTGAGGAAGAAAAAGTAGAAGAAGTAAAAGAAGAAAAAATTGTAAAATCCAAACCATTAAAAGAAAAAGAAGAAAAAGTTAAAAAAGAAGAAAAGCAAGACACCAAAAAAGAACAAGACGTAAAAGAGGAAAAATCTTTTGAAGAAAAAAAAGAGAGAATAACTTGCATGGAATTTGTAAAAGGACTTGTTGATGCTTTTGGAAAGACTGCTCAAATAAGCGAACTAGAAGATGATTCAGTTAAAAAAATAATGATAGACGGAGAAGAGTTTGGAGAACTTATTGGTTATCGCGGAGAATCACTTTTTGCTTTATCCTATTTGATGTCAAGTGTTTGCAAAAGAGAAGATAAAAAGGTTGTTTTAGATATTTGTGGATACAGGAGCAAGAGAGAAGAGTCATTAAAAAAACTTGCACACCGAATGGCATCAAAGGTCATAAAAAGCGGAAGATTTGCAAAATTAGAACCGATGGATGCTAGTGAAAGAAGGATAATTCATATGGCGTTACAGGACAATGAGAAAGTAACAACAATGTCTAAGGGAACTGAACCAAAAAGATACTTGATTATTTTTCCAAGGGAATATAAAGATTAAGTGGCGATGCCACTTTTTTTATTGTCTTAAATTATTGTTATTAAAAAAATTTTGTGATATAATTTCAAATATGAACAAAACCATAGTTGCAATTTCGACACCGCTTGGAAGTGGTGCTATTTCGATTGTTAGGTTGAGTGGAGAAAACGCGTTAAAAATTGCGCGTAAATTTTTCACGCCAATTAAAAATCAAAAGATTGTGCCAAGAATGATGCATCTTGGAAAATTAGATCTCGGAGAGAGCTTCGAAAAGTGTTTGATGGTTTACTTCCCTTCACCTAACTCTTATACGGGTGAAGATATGATTGAATTTCATTTGCATGGTGGAATTATTGTTACTCAACTTGTTCAATCAAAGTTGCTTGAAGCGGGTGCGAAACTTGCAGAGGCTGGCGAATTTACGAAGCTTGCTTTTTTGAACGGGAAGTTGAGTTTAGATGAAGCGGAGGGAATTATAGACGAAATAAACAGTGAAAGCGAGGCGGAACTTAGAGTTGCACTCTCATCGGCTGATGGGAAATTAAAACAAGAAATATTAAATCACCAAGAATTGTTGAAAAATATTTTAGCTGAAATAGAAGTAAGTTTAGATTATCCTGAGGAGACTGAGTTTGCCGAGTTAAAAACATCTATCTTTGATAAGCTTTTTAAATTAAAACAAAAATTGGAAAATCTCATTTTGGTTGCTGAGCAAACAAAACTTGTTAAAAACGGGGTGAGTATTGCTATTATTGGAAGAACCAATGTCGGCAAAAGCAGTTTGTTAAACGCACTCGTAGGCGAAGAAAAAGCGATTGTAACTGACATAGAAGGAACGACGCGAGATATTGTCGAAGCGAAGATAGATTATAACGGAGTAAGGTTTAATTTTTATGACACAGCAGGGATACGCGACAGCTCTGACAATGTAGAAAGAATAGGAATTGAAAAAAGTAAAAAGATGTTAAACACTGCCAATTTGGTTTTAATAGTTTTAGATGCTAGCGAAGAGATGACTGCCGATGAAAGACGTATTATTGAAAAATTGAAAGCACCACATATTTTCGTTGTAAACAAGAGTGACAAAAAGAGAATTTTAGAAAAACAAAAAGATGAAATAGAGGTTTCTGCAAAAAACAATAAAAATATAGATGCACTAAAAAAGAAAATTTTTGACAAAGCCATAGGAGACAAGATTAATTTTAATGCATCTTCTGTTACAAATGAAAGACAACTCGAAATATTAAAACAGGCTTACAATCAAGTTTGCGAAGCAATTAATGACAAAAGCGGAAGCATTGAAATAATCTCTCTGTTAATAAAAAAGATTTGGCAGACGCTCGGAAAAATTACAGGAGAAACAGAAAACGAAGATATAATCTCACTTATATTTTCTAGGTTTTGTGTGGGCAAATAGAATGAAAGAAGTTTACGAAGCAATAGTTATAGGCGCAGGCCATGCTGGTTGTGAAGCGGCTTTAGCACTGGCAAGAAAAGGACATAAAACACTGCTTTTAACAATAAGTCTGGATGCAGTGGCATTTTTAGCATGCAATCCTTCAATAGGTGGAACGGCAAAAGGGCAACTTGTTTCCGAAATTGATGCGCTTGGCGGTCAGATGGGAATAGTGGCAGACAAAACGGCGATTCAACTGCGTATGCTTAATTTAGGAAGAGGTCCAGCTGTTCAAAGTTTGCGAGCACAGGCAGATAAAATAAAATATCACACTGAAATGAAGAGGGTCGTTGAATCCTGCCCTAACCTTTTTTTAAAACAAGCTGAGGCCGAAAAGATAGTTATAGACGGAGAGAAAAAAATTGTAAAAACAGCTGTTGGAGATGAATTTGAATCGCAAGTTTTGGTTTTTGCGACAGGAGTTTATCTTAACAGCAGGATTATAATCGGTAAATACACGGAAAGTGTAGGACCAAACGGATTTAAAAACGCAAAGAAACTTTCTGGGTCATTAATAGATTTAGGTTACAAATTGTTGAGGTTTAAAACAGGAACCCCTGCCCGTGTAAACGCAAGAAGTGTAGACTTCGATGTTTTAGAAAGGCAGTATGGAGATGAAAACATACAATCCTTTTCTTTTATTACAAAAAAGAAAATCAAAAATAAAGCATCATGCTATTTGACTTACACAAATCCAGAAACACATGAAATAATACGTTCTAATCTTGACAAAGCACCTTCTATTTCTGGCGAAATAACCGGTATTGGACCAAGATACTGTCCTTCAATTGAAACTAAAATTGTGCGTTTTGCCGATAAAGACAGACATCAATTATTTTTGGAGCCAGAATCTCTTTCAACAGCCGAAATCTATATTCAAGGTTTTTCAACATCACTGCCAACCGACATTCAAGAAAAGATGATTCACTCTGTAAAAGGGCTTGAACGAGCGGAGATAATGAGAGACTCTTATGCCATTGAATACGATTGCATAGATCCTCAGCAACTGTCACTATCGCTTGAAAGCAAGTTGCACGAGGGATTGTTTTTCGCGGGGCAAATCAACGGAACGAGTGGATATGAGGAAGCAGCCGCGCAAGGACTAATTGCAGGCATTAATGCAGGTTTAAAACTAGAAGGAAAAGAACCATTAATATTATCACGAGGTGATGGTTATATTGGTGTGCTTATTGATGACATTGTCACAAAAGGAACAACCGAGCCTTATCGTATGATGACCAGTCGTGCTGAATATAGATTGTCATTAAGGCAAGACAATGCTGATTTGCGTTTAACACAAATCGGCAGAGATGTTGGGTTAGTCGATAAAAATAGATATAAAATATATTTGAAGAAAAAAAATGATTTAGAAAAAGCCCTATTAAAAATTAACGAAAAATTAAAAATTAACGAAAAATTAATTAATTTTTTTATTAAAAACGGAGAAAATCCTCCAAAAAATTCAATTAAAATAAAAGAAGCAATTAAAAGATCAAATATTGACGCAAAAAAAATCAATGAGGAGTTTGGAGTTTTTGCTGAATTTAGCGATGAAATAATTACGGAATTAAATTTAATTGTAAAATTTGAGGGATATTTAAAACAGCAACAAGAAGACATAGAAAAAGCAAGAAAAACAGAACAAGTAAAAATTCCATGTGATTTTAATTATAGTAAGCAAAAAGGATTAAAAATTGAAACAATACAAAAATTGAGCGAAGTTAAGCCAGAAAATTTGGGTCAGGCTTCTAGGATATCAGGAGTATCCCCTGCTGACATCGCAGTTTTGTCTGTTCTAATAAAAAAACATGAAGGAGAAAAATGTGAAAGAAAAAATAAAAAAGGTGTTTGAGCAAGCAAAAATTTTTATTTCTGATTCACAAGCAGAAAAGCTTTTCGCTTTTTTCCAAATTTTAATACGTGAAAACGAAAAGTATAACTTAACGGCTATAACAGAATATGATGACGTAATAAAAAAGCATTTCATTGACAGCGCAGTTGCGGTAAACTATTTTTCTGGAAATGTGTTAGATGTGGGCTCCGGTGCTGGATTTCCTGGCATTGTTTTGGCCATTTTAAATGAAAAATTAAAACTTACACTTGTTGACAGTCTAAACAAGCGTGTAAATTTTTTGAATATGGTAAAAGATGAGTTAAAACTCAATAATATTACAACATTTCATTCTAGAATAGAGGATTTTAAACAAAAAAACTCTTTTGATTGTGTTACTGCCCGCGCTGTTGCAGAATTGCCGACATTACTCGAATATTTATTGCCTTTTGTAAAGGTTAGTGGCAGGGCGATAATTTACAAAGGTGCAAATTGTTTTGAGGAAGTTGAAAAATCTTCTACTGCATTAAATGTTTTGGGTGGGCAGATCGAAGAGATATCAAAATTTTCACTGTTTGACAATCTAAGAACGCTTGTTGTCGTAAAAAAAATATCAAAATCCCCTAACAATTTTCCAAGAGGTGGCAATCTTCCTAGAAAAAAACCTCTTTAATGCTTTTAAATCAAAAAAAATTATGTTATAATCAAAATATATGTGAATTTGCTAATTTATAGCAAAAAAAAGACAAAAGAGGGGCTTATGGCAAAAATTATTTCTTTTACAAACCAAAAAGGTGGAGTTGGAAAAACAACCACGTGTGTTAATCTTTCTGCTTATCTTGCTGTAATGGGGCAAAAAGTGCTTATGCTCGATCTCGATCCGCAAGGCAATGCTACAAGTGGTGTTGGAATTGAAAAGAAAAAAGGGTTGAAAACTATTTATGATTTAATAGACAATGAATGTTCTGTCGAAGAAGCGATAGTTCAAACACAAATAGAAAACCTTGATGTTATTCCTTCCACAGTTGACTTGGCAGCAGCAGAGATTTCACTTGTTTCTAAACAAAATAGAGAGCATATACTTAAAAACTTGCTTGAAACAGTTAGGGATAGTTATGATTTCATAATGATTGACTGTCAGCCTTCATTAGGACTTTTAACTATCAATGCTCTGACAGCATCAGACAGCGTTATCATACCGATGCAGTGTGAATTTTATCCTTTAGACGGATTAACACAACTTATGAACACAATAAGGCTAGTAAAATTGCATCTTAATCCAGATTTAGATATTGAGGGAGTTGTTCGAACGATGAAAGACAATCGCTCCAACCTTATAAATCAAGTAAGTCAGGAGATAATAAGATTTTTTAAAAACAAAGTCTACGAAACTTACATTCCTAGAAATATTCGTTTGGCCGAAGCTCCAAGTCACGGTTTGCCAATTGTCCTTTACGACCCATCATCAAAGGGAGCGGAAGCATATTTGTCACTCGCGGAAGAATTTTTAAACAGGAATAAAATTAAGTATAAAAGTATAAATAGACATACGAAAATAAAGCTTAGAGGAGGAAATAAGTGATGTCAGTGAAAAAAGGTTTGGGCAGAGGTTTAGAGTCGCTTTTTGCTATGTATGATGAAGAGGTGGAGCAAGCTTCAGCAAAGACTTCTGCTAAAGTCAACAAAGGCTCGGTTGATATGATTGATGTAAACGTTATTAAAACAAATCCCAACCAGCCAAGAAAAGTGTTTGATGAAGATGCTCTTAATGAGTTGACATCATCAATAAAATTGCATGGAGTGATCCAACCTATTGTTTTAAATGACAACGGAGACGGCACCTACCTTATCATCGCTGGTGAAAGAAGGTATAGAGCTGCGAAAAAGGCGGGTTTAGACAAAATCCCTGCTGTAATTAAGAATTACACAGATCGTCAAATTAAAGAAATTGCTATCATAGAAAACCTTCAGCGAGAAGATTTAAATCCTATTGAAGCGGCGAGAGCAATTAAGCAACTTATGGAAGAATACAAGCTTACGCAAGAGTCTGTTGCCGAGAGGATTGGCAAAAGTCGTCCTAATATTGCAAACGTGCTTAGATTGTTGACCCTCTATCCAGATGTTATGACGATGGTGGAAGAAGGAAAACTTTCTGCCGGCCATGCAAGGGCTTTGGTAGTGGTAGAAGATCACTTGCTTCAATTAAAGTTAGCAAACCAGGCTGTTAAAGATAAATGGACGGTTCGAGATTTAGAAAAAGCGGTTAAAAAGTTACAGCACCCTGTTACAATTACAAAATTTCAGCCGAATCAGTCAATTGAGCTTAGAGAGTTGATACAAACAATGCAACGCGTTTTAGGAACAAAGGTTTCTGCAATCGGAAACGATTCTAAAGGAAGAATATATATAGATTATTATAATCGAGATGATCTTGACCGCATTGCTGATATGATTACTCTTCTTCAAACCAAGAAATAATGATCGATAAAAAATGTTTCACGTGAAACATTTTTTTATTGTCAAACTAAAAGTTAAATTTCTTGTGATAACAAACTATATATATTTTATCATTGTGGACGTTTATGGAAATTTTTTCACATATAATTTTATTTGAGATGTGTTATATGTAAAACATTGTGCATTAATAACAACAAAAGGTAGATATAAAAAATGATTAATACAACTTATTGTTTCACGTGAAACATTTACGTCAAGTTGTTTTATAAAAAATAATCAAATGAAAGTTAAAAAACAGTAGCGCACGCAAAAGGACTATAATACTACAATAAAATTAAAACGAATAAGTAAAAATAATAAAAAATAGACTAATATAAATATTTGGTTAAAAAGCAAAGGTCGCACCAAAATATACTCGCAACCAAGGCTATAAAACGTTATATGAGTTTATGGTCAGCGTGCATTAGTTAATTCTGGTTATTACAAGCAAAGCTATAGGCAAAATATAAAAACAAAACTAAAAGAGAAAATATCAAAGTTATAGTTAAAAGCTTAATTAGCAAAACTATTAATAAAAGTTACGTCCAAGATAAAACACCATAGTCCATAATTAATAATAATTTAAATTAGTTTGCAGGACACTCAATTTATAGTAAAAGAAGACCAAAGTTAAAGAGTCGCGGAGCAATGATTTATATTAGCAAGTATCAATTATATATGAGCGAACAAACAAATATAATAAGTTGGTAAAATACAAATCTGAATGAGGATACAGTAGATATGAAAGAGAATATAAAAACAACAAATTATAGAATACAAAAAAACATTAAGTCTTAAATATAAAACGGATATTAAATGGCAGTTGAAAAAAGCAATAACAATAGATAAAGAGTGATGATGGAAAGTAATATTCTCGGTTTGTGTTGATTGTAAATTAATGTTCATGGGAAACAACAAATTTATTAAAATATACAAGTTTGTTAAAATGTCATTTATAAAATAGACATTTGTTTGAATTGGTCATATTAATATGAATTGGTATGTAGTATGCGAAGTTAATAAATTAACGGTGATAAATGCTAAAAGTTTATAAAATGTGTGTGTAGAAAAGTTATCTTATCATAACCATTGATATTGTTACAAAAGAAAAAAATTATATTAAAAACGTTTGACAAAAATTAATGAATGTTGTATTATAAAGTTAAATAGGAGGTAAGTTATGAAACTTGAAGGAAGTAAAACTGAAAAAAATTTAAAAGAGGCATTTGCTGGTGAAAGCCAAGCTACGAATAAATACTTGTATTATTCTTCAAAAGCAAAAAAAGAAGGATATGAACAAATCGCTGAGATCTTCCAAGAGACATCAGGGAATGAAAAGGAGCATGCAAAACTATGGTTTAAATATCTTCATGGAGGAGATGTGCCATCAACACTTGAAAACTTGTTGGACGCTGCCGCTGGGGAGCATGGAGAATGGACAGACATGTATGAAAGAATGGCTAAGGAAGCAAAAGAAGAGGGTTTTTTAGAAATTGCTGCAAAATTTGCTGGTGTCGGTGCGATTGAAAAAAGGCATGAAGAAAGATATAGAAAGCTTGCCGAATTAGTAAAAAACAAAAAAGTGTTTAAGAAAACAGGGAAAAAGATTTGGATCTGCAGAAATTGCGGGCATATTTATGTAGGAAATGAAGCACCGAAGGTTTGTCCAGTTTGCAATCATCCACAAGCATTCTTTGAACTATTCAATGAAGAATTTTAATATAGAATAAACAAAATATTCCCTCTTAAAGCGCAGGGAATATTTTTTATAGGTGAAATATGGTTTTTAGTCTTATAATTTTATTATTAATGATAGTTTTTTTAATTTTGTATTTCATTTTAAACAAAAAAATTAAGATGCCAACAAGAGTTACCGAATTGTTGATAAACAACTATAATAAAAAGGTAAAAAAAATATTAAAATTTATGACCCCATAAGTGAAAAATTAATTTATTTCAACGAAATCAATTGACAAAAAACATTTATGGTAATATATTATAATTGTAATCTGAATCAATGAATATTTCGGAGAGTAAGTTTGCTTATAACTATAAATATTATGGCTCAAAAAGTATAAAACTTTACTCCGAATTTATTCGGAGTATTTTTATTAAAAATGTAAAATCATAAAATAAGGAGTAGCTTTATGAAAAGAATAGGAGTAGTTGGAATTGTTATAAATGGCAACCGTTCCGTTGTCGGCGACATGCAAAAAGTATTAAGTGAATTTTCCGATATAATTATCGGCAGAAT
>CASFYE010000039.1 GCA_949298925.1 uncultured Bacillota bacterium | reverse complement strand
TTTCGGTCCACAAATTTTAATGATCGAATGATGTTGTCAATGTTTTCGTAAACTTCAACCGTTCCTATATCAATCCTATGTGCAGGGGAAACGTCCCACGCGTAAACATCTGTTTTTTGACATAGCCACGAAGGTAAGTTTCCAGGGGCATCTTTACTGTTGCCACTTTTTAAATATTCGTCAATGAGCTTTACAGCATCTTTATTATAAATGTAAAATGGTCCAACGGCAAAATTGCCTTTTGGGTTTTGAGGTTTTTCTTCCATGCTAATCACACGATGGTTCTCATCTAAAATTGCGACACCGTGTGAACATAAAATTGAAAGATCTTTGGTTTTTGAGCCTAGTATCATATTGCAGTTGCCGTTTGACTTGTATTCATCATAAAAATTTTTTAATTTAAAATCAAACCAATTGTCACCAGCGAGGACCATAATATCTTCTTTGATGTTTCTCTTTGTCAGGGCAAACTTAATGTCGCCGATTGCGCCTAAACGATTGTCATTGTTCGTTGAGCCATCGTTTAAAACGGTGATTTTTTTTGACGATTTTGCTTCTTTTGCCCATTCTAAAAAATGATTATAAAACTTTGCATTTGAAACAATAACGATTTCATTTACATCGTCTATATCTTCTAAGTTTTCGATTAACAAGTCTATCAATGCCTTGTTTTGAACTTTTAATAATGGCTTTGGTGTGTTTTCGGTCAGTTTTCCTAGGCGTGTAGCATAGCCAGCACATAAAACGATCGCTTTCATATTTTTTTCCTTTTAACAATTCTATTCTATCATACTTACAAAATTATAACAAACTAAAATAGTAACTTTTATTATTCTCTGCGTAAAGATTCAACAGGGTCCATTTTTGAAGCTTTGGAAGAAGGATACAAGCCACTTAACATGCTTATAAAAACACTTAACAAAACGGCTATTACAAAATAATACCATCTTAATGAAAGAGGAGCAAATCCAAGCAGTGAATTAAACACAATCGAAAACACTCCAAAAGAAATCAACGACAAACATATTCCCACAAAAGCACTCAGTAGTCCAATCAAAAAGCTTTCTGAAACAAATATATTTTTTATGTCTCGCCGTCTGGCGCCAATAGCTTTCAAAACACCAATTTCTTTTGTTCTTTCACTGACTGACATATAAAGGACAGTTAAAATCATTATTGCGCTTACGATAAGTGAAATTCCCGCTATTACAGCGAGCGCTATGGATATTGTGCTGGACATTTCGCCAAACATATCTGCGAGACGTTCCTCCATAGAACCAGAATACTTTTCGCTGTTGTTGATGTAGTCTTTTAACAAATTTGTTTGGTTTTCATTTTCAGTAATAATGTAAAGGTCAGTAGGAGTTAAAATGTCACCTTGTGCGACGACACAACTTTCAAGAAAGTCATAGTCTACGTACATGCATAATATTCCATCGAAAACTGAGGTGTTTACGACGGCGGAAATGTTGACCCTTTGTTTAACTTCAACACCAGCTATGTTGACATAGACATCAACATTTTTCCCTATTACTTGATCACCAAGTAAATCATAGATGAAAGAATTAAACATAGCTTCATTTTCATCTGAAAATCTGCCTTCAATTAAGTTTGTTTCATTATAGGTAGGAGGTGTTGTATATAAGCAAAACAGGCTTTGTGTTTTGACGTCTCCATCAATCGAATAATCTATTGAAGCCATTGTTCCGGTAAGATTGAGCATTGTAAATCCACGCTTTATGTTTTCGTTGGAAATTGTGAAGTCTTCATTGTTTTCATTAAGGTAGGAGTTTAATTCATTCGTAAGAGTTGATATTTCTTCTTCTGTCCAGTAAGTTGACAAACTTGAAACCATGTTGTCTGATTTTTTTGAAACAGGGACGACATATGGATTGGTGTAATCGCTTGCAACATTTGTTACGTAATCAGTCAGTCCAGAGCCAAAAGATAACATGAGTATCATGGACGAAATGCTTATTGCCACACCAAAAGCCATTAGAAAGTTTTTAATCTTATTGGTCCACATATTATGAAATGCAAGTTTTAATGCTGATTTGAACGACAAATGTTGTTTTTCGGCTTTAAAATGGTCATTGTCAGTTTTCTTTTTTCTACTTTTCTTATAATTTTTGTTTCGTGTGTCTGAAACGATTTGTCCGTCAAAAATTTCTATAACTCTTGAACAAACCGATGAAACTTTTTCTGAATGTGTCACCATGATTACAAGCTTTCCATCATCGGCAATCTGTTTTAATATTTCCAAAATTTGCTGGGTTGTTTTGCTGTCCAAAGAGCCGGTTGGCTCATCTGCCAAGATTATGTCCGGGTCGTTTATAAGGGCCCTCGCAATAGCGACTCTCTGCTTTTGTCCACCTGAAAGTTGAGTTGGTTTTCTTTTGGCATATTTTTCTATACCAAGTTTAGTAAGCAATTCAAATGCTTTTTTTGTTTTAATTTTTTCAGGCACGTTGGAAAGTGTTAGGGCAGAGCACACATTGTCTAAAACTGATAAGTGAGAAATTAAATTGAAGGATTGAAAAACAAATCCGACTTTGTTCTTTCTATACCTATCCAATTTTTTGTCAGGAAGATTTCGCAAATTTAAATCATCAACAATAAGATCTCCTTCAAATTTCGAGTCCAATCCTCCAATCAAGTTCATTAAGGTCGATTTTCCACTGCCACTTTCACCGACTATTGCTACAAGTTCGCCTTGATGAAAATTTAAATTGATGTTTGAAAGTGCAGTAAAATCTTCTTTGTTATCCAAAGGATATTTTTTAAAAAGATTTTTAATTTCTATTTTTGTCATTTTGAGATCCTTGCTGTTTTACCTGTATTTTCACTCTTTTGTTCATCATCATTATCAAATTGACTAGAATATAAATTGTAATAAAATCCTTGTTTTTTCATCAATTCATCATGATTTCCCACCTCGACTATGTCTCCGTTGTTCATGACTATGATTTGATCAGCATTTCTTATCGTTGACAATCTATGCGCGATGACAAAACTTGTTCTTCCTTCAGTCAATCTTTCCATCGCTTTTTGTATGAGAACCTCTGTTCGTGTGTCAACCGAACTTGTTGCTTCATCAAGTATTAACATCGGGCTGTTTTGTATCATTGCTCTAGCGATAGTCAGTAACTGTTTTTGTCCCTGACTAATCATCGAATCTTCTTTCAAAATCATATCATAATTGCCGGGTAGTGTAGTAATAAAATGGTGAACATTTGCCATTTTACAATCCTCTATCATCTGTTCATCTGTTGCTTTCGGATTGCCATATTTCAAATTTTGGCGTATAGTGCCCTCAAAAAGCCATGTGTCTTGCAAAACCATACCAAACAACGACCTAACATATGATCTTGTCATATCCTTAATGCTTACACCGTCTATTTTTATGTCGCCACTGTTTATTTCGTAAAACCTCATAAGCAAATTGACAAGCGTAGTTTTGCCTGCTCCTGTTGGGCCTACTATTGCTATGTTTTGCCCGGGCTTTGCAGTGAAAGAAAAATCTTTAATTATTATTTTGTCTGGATTGTATCCAAATGAAACGTGGTCAAACTCTACAAGTCCTTTTACAACATCAATCTTTTTGCTGTTGCTATCGGCTGGTTCTTCTTTTTCTAACAAAAATTCCATAACTCTTTCACTGGCTGCTGCTGATGATTGCAACGAACTAAAAATGCTACCTAGTTGTGCCATCGGTTGATGAAACAGTTTTATATATGTGATGAATGTAATTATTGAAGTAACAAAAAGCAAGTTGTTTGATGATATTGCAAGATAGGCACCAAAAACGCATATACCTGCATAAATCAAATTTCCGATGACATCTATTGATGGCATCATAAGGGAAGACAAGTATCTCGATCTTTTTGCTGAAATTCTCAAACTTTTGTTTACTACATCAAATTCATTTAATGCCTTTGCTTCACCATTAAAAGCTTTTACAACATTATGAGCTGAGTAGATTTCTTCAATATGGCTGTTCATATCACCTAAAAATTTTTGTTGCCTAACAAAATATTTTTGTGAAAATTTTACAATCAACAAAATCAGTCCAATAGTTAAAGGAATTTCAAGCATTGAAAAAAGTGTTAGTTCCCAACTTATCGTAAACATCATGATTGGTATTCCAATGATCATTGTCATTGAGGTGATAAGGTTTGAAAGGGTGTTGTTCAGTGTTTGACCAATCAAGTCGACATCATTTGTCATTCTTGAGAGAATATCGCCATACATATTTTTATCGTAATAAGAAAAGGGGAGATGATTTATTTTTTCTATTATTTGTCTTCTAAAATTTTCTGCAATTTTAGCTGACACTTTTGCCATAATGAAATTTTCTAAATAAGTAAAAATGAAAGCGATTATATAAATTATTATGAGTGTGATAGCATAGTAAGTCAGTTTTGTAAAATCAACACTTTCTTGCAACAACAACTTCATCATATCATTCAACAAAAGTGGCCCAACTACTGACAAAGCGGTCCCAATCATCGCAAGTGACAAAGCGATAATCACCGACCACTTGTAGAGGCCAAAAGCTTTGAACAAGTATTTTATTGATTTTTTAAAATCTTTTGATTTTCCAACAGACATTGTAAATGGTGGCATTACAATTCCTCCTGTTTAAGCTGTGACAATGCTATTTCTTTGTAAACTTCACACGATTTTAAAAGGTCATCATGCTTTCCACAGCCAACCATTTGACCTTCGTTTAACACAATAATCAAATCAGCGTTTCTTATAGTTCCTATTCTTTGGGCTACAATCACTTTTGTTAGATCTTTCGTATGTTTTTCCAATGCTTTTCTTAAAGTCTTGTCGGTTTTGTAATCAAGAGCAGAAAAAGAGTCGTCAAAAATCAGTATTTCTGGATTTCTAACAAGGGCTCTTGCAATAGACAGCCTTTGTTTTTGTCCACCAGAAACGTTTTTGCCACCTTGTGAAATATGAGATTCAATTCCGCCTTCTTTATTGTAAACAAATGTTGCCTGTGCAATTTTTAAGGCCTTATCAATTTCTTCGTCAGTAGCATTTTGATTTCCATAAAGTATATTTTCTTTTACTGTTCCTGAAAACAGTATACCTTGTTGTGGGACATAGCCTATTCTGTCATGCAAATCTTTTAATTTGTAATCTCTAACATTTTCTCCATCGACAAGGACTTCTCCCATTGTACAATCATAAAATCTAGGGATGAGGTTGATAAGTGTAGATTTTCCAGAACCTGTAGATCCTATGAAGGCGACAGTTTGCCCCTGATTTGCTTTAAATGATATGTTTTTTAAAACATAATCGTCTGCACCAGGATATTTAAAAGAGACGTCTTTAAATTCAATGGTGCCCTTTTCTTTTGGATCAGCTCCTCCTCCGTCGATTATGCTTGTTTTAGTGTTTAAAACCTCTTTTATTCTTTTTGCAGAAACCAAAGCTCTTGGTATCATGACAAAAAGCATAGAAGCCATCATAAATGATGTGATTATTTGAAGTGAGTATTGAGTAAACATACTTAAAATAGGGTAGTCGATGGAGCCGTCCGCCATCAAATATGCGCCAAGCCATACGAGAGCAAGACTTGTTCCTGACATGATTAACGTCATACCAGGTTGAATTAAACTTGTTATTCTGTTCACAAAAATTTGAATTTTGCTTAATGATTTGTTTTCTTTGTCAAATTTTGTTTCCTGCAATTTTTCTGCGGAGTTTGCTCTTACAACTTTTAATCCTGTCAAATTTTCCCTCGTTACAAGGTTTATTCTGTCTGTAAGGGTTTGAAATTTGTTAAATTTTGGCACAACGAAAGAAAAAACCAAAGATATCATAAGAAGAAGAATTGCAACAGAAACAGCCGTAACTATTGACAATCCAGAAGACAAGTTGACTATCTTTAAAACTGCGATGATTGCTGTTACAGGGGCAGTTAAACCTATGTTCAATGTCATAATCAAAACTTCTTGAAGTTGTGTTACATCATTTGTTGATCTCGTGATGAGTGATGCTATGGAAAAATTGTTTATTTCTTTCATTGAAAAATTGTTGACGTGATTAAATAATTCTCTGCGCGTTTTAGCCAGCACGCCTGTTACAACATGAGAAGACAAATAGTTGGCAACTGCACGAGAAAAATACATTCCAACCACCATTAGAAGCATGAAGCCACCGTTGATGAGAATGTCTGTCCAGTAAACACTTAGATTGCCCTGTTTTGCACCATTTTCGAGAAAGCCAACTATTGCACCTAGGTATTCGGGGAGAGTAAGGTTAAAATAAACATGAGCTCCAAGAAAAATGAAATTTACAAAAATTAAAAGCCAATCTTTATATGACATTAATTTGAATATTTTTGACATGAGGTTATTATATGCCTTAATTTTAAATAAGTCAAATAAAATAGTTAAAAACGTTTTTGTTTTTTTTGATAGTTATGTTACAATTAACCGAGGAGATTGATATGAGATTGTTTAGAAACGACAAAGTTGTTGATCCAACTATTCACGACGAGGAAGAAAACATAAATATTTCAATGGGTGTGCACATTTTGTCAAATTGTAAAAATGTGTGCGTGTCAGGAAACGCAGTTATATTGGAGGCCATTGGCACACATTTCAAAGACGTAAGTGGCAAAGCTTTTATACAAATGTTTGATGCAAGTAGCATCGAATCGATGTATGGCAAAGCTAAAATTGGATTGTTAAAAAGTGGTTTTATCGGCAGAGTGTCAGGTAAAGCTAGGATAACAACGGTAAACGATTGCGTTATAGACTATGTTGCGGGCAAAGCAAAAATCGGCACTATGAATGATGGATTTATTCGTTTTTTTGATGATAAATCAGAACTTGCAACTATGACAAAAGGTAAAATCATGTTTGTGCGTGACAAGGCAAGGATTGTTACATTAATCGATGGTGAGATTACTGGAATTGAAGATAATGCTGAACTTACGAGCATGATGAATGGTAAAATAACTTATGCATTAAATGATGCCAAGGTTGGCACAATAAACAACGGACAAATTGCTCTCATTGCTGACAATTCTGAGATTTCGACTCTTAATAAAGGTGAAATTGCAGAGATGATAGGCTCAAGCATGATAAGTGCAAACATGGAAGGAAATATTAAGTATATGACTCCAAATGCGCTCATTCTTTATAGCCCTGATCAAAGCGAGAAAATGAGAGAAGAATTTAAAAAGAATAAAGAAGAACTTTTAAAAAATGTTGAAGATCATGTGGTAGAACCTTCACAAATGGAACTTGACCTTCCAGATGCTATAAAAGTTGAAAAGAAACCAAGAAAAAAGAGAGAGAAAAAAGCGGTAGTTGTTGCCACAGCTGAAAACGAAACAAAATCAGAGTGAGGCTTGAAATATGGACGCATTTTTGCATGCGCTATCAGATGCGTCTCTTGACACATTAAAAGCTCTGCCTATCTTATATTTGGCGTATCTTTTAGTTGCATATTTTTCACATTCACAAAGCAAAAAATTTACTAAATTTCTAAATAAATCAAAAAAAGCTGGCCCAGCGGTCGGCGCTTTTTTAGGTTGCGTTCCGCAATGTGGATTTTCTTCCGTCATGTCCGATCTTTATGCGAGAAGATCAATAAGTTTGGGGACGTTGATAGCTGTTTTTGTTGCGACGAGTGATGAAGCATTGCCTATAATGATAAGTCAACCTGAGTTTGTTGTTGATTTACTTGTGATGATAGGGCTTAAAATTGTTTTTGCCCTGATTTTTGGATATGCTGTCGATTTAATTATTTCACTATTTAAAAAGAAAAGCCTTCCAGCTGAACCTATCCTTGTTGAAGAGTTAGAACATCAGCATGACCATTGCTCGTGCCATGGGCATAGTGATGGGAAGGGGCACTGTCATAAAGAAAATATTTTTATTGATGCTCTTTATCACACTTTAAACATTATGATTTACATCTTTATAGCTTCGCTACTTATTGGTATAGTAGTCGAATCTGTTGGTATGGATGCATTGACTTCGTGGTTTGGTGGCAATGTTTACATTCAAATTTTGCTTGCTGGTTTAATTGGTTTAATACCAAACTGTGCAGCATCTGTGTTTTTGGTGGAACTATTTATCAATGGTGGCATTGCGTTTAGCGCCATGTTTGCAGGCCTATGTGCAGGCGCAGGGGTCGGCACTGTGGTCTTATTTATAAAAAATAGAGGTAAGAAAAGTTTATTGCAAAACATCGGTATTGTTTCTTTGATGTATATGATTGGCGTTTTAAGTGGAATTGTGGTAAGTTTGTTTTATTTATAATTGAATAGATTTTTATTTGTTTAGACTCATGATTATTTTGTTTTATTGCTTTAAAAATGTAAAAAATTTTTGACTTTTGTAAAATATTGTGTTATATTAATATAAATATGCTTGTGAAACAAATCAAAAAACTAAGGAGGGCGATCATGAAAGAAACATTGAATTTAGAAGAGTTTAACAATGCTGATATGCAAAAAAAGATTGAAATAGTAAGGTCGCTTGGAATATACGAACTTCGCGGACTAGCACGAGTGCTTGGAATAAAATCTCCTACAACAAAAGTTAGGGAAGAGCTTATTGAAAACATTTTGGTGACACTAGTAAAAGGAAAACCAACTGAACCGCAAATGAGTAAAAAAGGTAGACCTTATAAGAAGTTGGCACATCTTGACAACATCGTCTCTATGATAGCAAATCAACCGACTACAGAAGTAAATTTTGAAACGGTTGCTGAGTTCAATCAAGAATTGCCTGTTTTTTCGTATAAAGGCGAGGAACTTGCAGAAGTAAGTGGTGTTTTAAGATATGGAAATATTTCTTCCTACTTTATAGATTTGAAAAACGGTCAACATGTTTTTGTTTCTCAGGAACTAGTTAAATCAAAGCACCTTGAAACAGGTGATTACATTCAGGGGACTGCGTTTAAGATTAACGACAATGATCAATTCTTTGTTAAGGAACTGACTTTTGTAAACAATGTTGCTTTCAAGGACTATGTTGCCAAGCAATACCCACATGCCGATCAGGTTTTGCCGTCGGAGTTTATGCATTGGGACAGATTTAAAATTCTTAAAGGTGGGCGCAATATTTTCATAAGCGATGATCCTCTTTATATTGACAACTCTCTCAAAACGATTTTATCATTTTTGGAAAATGAAAATTCAATTAATATATTTTTGGGATTAGATTTGTGCTTTGAAGATCAAATGTTTGTCTCATCAAAAAATGTCGTTCAATTTTCATCGCAATATTTAAGTGGCTCAATAGATGGTTTTAACAGGGTTTTAGATGTTATAAACATGCTCACTCGTCAGGCAAGTCAAGGCAAAAATGTTATTTTGTTTGTTTATGACATAGGATTGGTTTTGTCGATAATAGATCAAAAGTTTGCCAGCGAAGACAAAAGTGGCATTCAGTCAAGAATATTATTAAAAAAGCTTGTATCATTGGCCGAGGCAAACAGAGATGGAAGTTCGACAACTTTAATCGCGACTATTAGAAAAGATGACTTAGAAAATCAAATATTAAAAAACGACCTTATTCGCATTTCAGTCAAGATTTAATATTTTATTTTATTGACTTTGTAGCTATAATTGCGTATAATCTTATATATGTTAAGCGTTTCACAAGGGTTTTATATAGGAACTCTTCATATAACTTTTTATGGACTTATTATGGCTCTGTCAATGGGTTTGGGCGTTGTTGTTGCATGTTTAAATGCGAAAAAACGTGGTTTTAAAACTGATGACATTTTAATTTTAGCATGCTACGTTTTACCTCTTGCTGTTTTGGGCGCAAGGATTTATTATGTTCTTTTTTCAGAAAACAGATTGACGTCTTTTTGGCAATTTTTTGAACTTTGGAATGGCGGATTGGCTATTTACGGAGGAGTCATCGGTGGCGCAATCGCGATTATGCTTTATTGTTTTATTCACAAGAAAAACTTTTTTGCACTTGCAGATATTGCTGCTATATCTTTAATCTTAGGGCAGGCTATTGGCAGAATAGGTTGTTACTTTGCAGGCTGTTGTTACGGAATTGAGGTTACAAATCAATCGCACATGTGGTTTCCGCTGTCAACACAAATTGACGGTGTTTGGCATTATTCAACATTTTTTTACGAGAGCGCGTGGAATTTTATTTCTTTTGCCGTGCTTATGCTTGTTCTTTATTTAGCGAAAAATATCAAAGAATATGGTGTCATAATGTCATTGTATTTTATATTATACGGCACTGGAAGGGCATGGATAGAGGGAATAAGAGGTGACAGCCTTTATATAGGTGCAATAAAAGTGTCACAGCTTTTAAGCATTTTATTAATAATAGGTGGAATAGCAGTTTTAATGATTATTTACATTAGAAAATATGCATTGAAACGTCCTTTAAAAGTTTTTGAATTTTCTTTAAAACTTAAACATAAAAACATGGCTAAAATTGCGAGTGTAAAAAAAATAAAAAAGAAAAAATTAAAGATTGCAGATGTTAAAAAAATTAAAATAATGCCTATTTTTCAATCAAAAGAAAACATTAACAATAAAACAGAAAAAAATTAAGGGGAATAAAACGTCTTTTTGCGTCAAAAATTTTTTGTATGCAAGGCAGAGTTTTTGGTTTAAAAAAAAGCACAATATTGAAGATAAGTGGCTGGATAAATCTTTTCTGTATTATGTTTTTTATTATTTTTAGTCTTTTATATATAAAAAATTATTATTTATGGTTCTTTTTTTTCTGCTTTTTTGTAGGTTTGCACTGTTTAATTAAAAGTGCACTTTTTAAACTTGATTCATCATGTTATTTGGGTTTTCTTTTAATTTTAATTGGTATTTCAGGTTTTTTTTGTTATTTTTATGATTTAAAAAACAAATATTTGTATTTTTTATTGGCTTTTGGAGTCGCCTCAATTTTAACTTTTTTCTTTACTCATCAAAAATATCAATTTTTTATAGGCATTTTTATCACAACTGAAACTCTTTTTGCATTGCTTTTTTACATCAATGTGTTTAATCTGACAATTTTTATTGTAACAAGTTTATCATTTTTCTTTATTTTCTTTCTTGTTTGTGTTATAATTCTTGCAAGATTAAAAAAACAAAGGTAAAAGGAGTTAGTATTGTTTAAAAGTGAGTTTAATGGTTACGACCGCGACGAAGTCGATCAATACATTGCAAAATTAAAAACCGAAATAATGGAGCAAAAACTTGCTATCTTGGAATCTGAAAAAAAATGCTTGGATGCCCAGAAACATCGTGAAGAGGTGGAGGCTAAGGAGAAAAACATATTAAAAGCTATTCAGGTTTTTGAAGATGTTCGAAAAGTGCAAGAAGACGGCTCTAAAAGCATTTATGCTTTGAAAATTGAACAAATGCGACTCGTTTATCGTAAATTTGAAGATGTTGTAAAAAAAATTTATATGTTGCACCCAGAACTTGAACAGGACAAGGCGCTGTCTTCAATTTTGTCTGATCTCGATGACAATTTGGCAATGGCTAAAAATGAAAATGCCGGTGGCATACTTACAATGCCCGTTAATTCGCACAACGACACAATGCGTGCTTTGCTTGGCAAAATGCAGGAATATCGCAAATCGAGTGAGGGGGCAAAAGCAGAAGCTCCAAAAGAAGTGCGGATCGCTCGTATCACTGTAAAAAAAGAAGATTCAAATGATGAAAATGGATTTGATTTAAAGGAAGCAGTAAATCCTAAAATGGGGTTAGACGAAATAATGAAAGCTTTTAATTTTTATAATGAAAATTGACAAAATAAACCTTTTATTTCTTTAAATAAAGGTTATTTTTTTTAATTTTTAATTTTATATAAAATAATCTCGAAATTAATAAAAAAAATCTCGAAAATTTTAGAATTATATCGAAAATGTTTGACTAAAAAATATAATTTTTGCTACAATAAATAGTAATTTATGT
>CASFYE010000038.1 GCA_949298925.1 uncultured Bacillota bacterium | reverse complement strand
GTATTGATTAAGCATATCAGAACACGATTTTACTTCAAATCTAGTATCATCTCCAGACAAATCATAGGTCTCTGTTGACGCATCACAATTTTTTGTTCCAACTAGATAGGAAATAGTTTTTTCTTGTTCAGAATCTGTTGTTTCATCTGTTTCAGGAAAAACAGTGTCTGGTGCTGGATCATAGTCTAAATATATAGCTCGATACTCATCTAAAATATATCCCATGTTTAACATAAATGGACTAACACTGTCTTTATAATAGTAAAAGTAAAGCTCCTCCAAACTTTTACCATTACTGTGCTCCAAATTGCCTTTAATTAATTGTTGTAATTTTAGTTCAGCCAAACTACCCCAGCTTCCTGTTGCGTTAAAATCTATTTTGATGTCCGCCTTATAGCCAGCACTGTTTCGCAAATCATTTAATGCATAATTTACTAAAGCAAGTGGATCAACAGGCAGAATAATCTCCTCGTCATCATCATAATTGTCAGTCGTTCCACTGTCCTCTTCGTCCCCTGTTGGCAACCCGTCAAGCGTGTCTTCCACAACTGTGTTGTTCGCCTGCGCAGAAGGCATAAAAATCATACCGACGCCTAAATATGTCGCTATCAGCATTACTACGAAAATCGTTAATATTGTAAATTTTATGCCCTTCGATTTATTCAATTTTCTGCTTGTCCATCCTTTTTAATTTATTATAATGCGTTTGCCAAATTTACGATGCTGTCTACTTTAGTAAAATTTTGAATTGTTCTCACATTAGATTCAACGTTAACATTTAGCCCTGAATAATTTAATTTTGCCGAAAAATTTTCATTTCGAATGATTTGAGTTATAGCCCCTGTCTTTTTTTGAATTTTAAAAGTAACAGAAATCGTGTTGCTGCCATAACTTAAATTTTCAAGCTGTCCGTTTGAAAGCCAGTAATTTTTATATCCTTGGGAAAGTGAACTAACCTGTAATGCAATAGTTATTTCACGAGTAGTTTTGCTTTTGTTGTCATCGTTTGTAATGACTGCATTGCTTTTTGTCACATTAATAGGAAAACCTTCACCTTGAATTATACCAAACTCCGACAACACCGCATCCAATGTTGTTTGGCTATTTCTTGTGGCACCAGTAAGATCATATGTTCGGTTCACATAATCATAGTTTGGAGTTATCGCCACTTGTGCAGAGCCTGTGTCGTAATTCACATAAATGCCACGATAATAATTTGCAACTTGATTGGCAGCAATGCCTGTGGCATCGGAATAGAAAAAGAAATTTTCAACAGAAACGCTTTCTCCATTTGAATTGACACCTTTTTTAATCGTCCCGACAATGTTTTGAAAAACTGTCATGCCCATAGCAGTGTTTGACATTGTTTGCGCTATTGTGCTTTCATATCCACTGCCATTGTTTAACAAATTTAACCCCGCTAAAACTGCGTCTAGCGCGCCAGCTGGCATAATAAACTCTTCATCATCTTCATCATCTTCTTCATCGCCTATGACGATTTCTGTTCCTTCATCATCACTTGCTTCTATTTGACCAGATCCACCCTGTTCAATACCAATAGCTTTGTCGTTATCAACAAAAAAACTCATGCCCATATAGCACCCTATAAGAGCGATGAGTATGATCATTAGCAAATTATATTTCCATCTTTTTAATGTCATTCTTTTTTTGCCTTTCCCAACTCCTGTTATAGGTTAACACAAATTAAGAAATTTGTCAACTATTATTGGTTAATGTTGACAAATTAAGTTTTTGCGAAAATGCTCGAAATTTGTCGCTCACATTTTCATTATATTCATGTTTCCCCAGCAATAGAATAAAACAAAAGAATTACCTTAAAAAAGATTATTTTACAATAAAATTCACAATCCTTCCTGGTACTACGATTTCTTTTATTATCGTCTTATCTTTAAGCGCAAGATCCACTTTTATGTCTGATTTTGCAAGTTTTGAAATTTCCTCTTTACTTGCGCTTGTCGGAACACACATTTTCGAAACAATTTTACTGTTTACTTGAACAACTATTTCAACCTCTGCTTTAACTAAATCTTTTTCATTATATTCTGGCCAATTGCAGTCGAGTATTTGAGATTTGAACACTCGCTCAAATATTTCACTTGTTATATGTGGAGCCAATGGATTGAGCATAATTAAAAACTGCCTTAATTCCTCTTTGGTTATGAAATTATCTTCTTTAACCTTTTTAACAAAGATCATTAAAGCTGAAATTGCGGTGTTTAATTTTAAGTTTTCATAATCATCACTAACTTTTTTATTCAAAGTCGCAAGTTCATATCTATGTTCATTTGAAATGCCTTCGCCTTTTATGATGTCTTGTAAAGACCAAACCTTGTCTATAAAAGACGTTATGCCTTTGATTCCGTCATAAGTCCAAGGTGTGTTGTCTTCATATCCTCCCAAGAAATGTAAATGCATTCTGGTTACATCTGCGCCATATTTATCCACGACTTCCATAGGAGAAACACCATTTGCAGAGCTTTTGCTCATCTTTTTCCCTTCGCTGTCTAAAACAAGCCCGCTACCCATTTTTCTAATAAAAGGATCACGTGAAGGCACTGCACCGATTTCATATAAGAAATTTTGCCAAAAGAAAGCATAAAGCACATGCCTAGTTATATGCTCAGTTCCTCCTGTGTAAACATCAACTCCTCCCCAATATTTAAGCTTTTCAAAATCAGCTAGTGCTTTATCATTATGAGGATCAATATATCTTAGCCAGTACCAACTCGACCCTGCCCAATTTGGCATAGTGTCAGTTTCACGCTTTGCATCTCTTCCACATTTTGGGCATTTGCAATTGACCCAATCTGTTGCTTTTGACAACGGTGAATTGCCCTTATTGTCAGGCATATAATCTTTAACATTTGGAAGCACCAAAGGAAGCTCTTTTTCATCTAAAGCGACCTCACCACAGTGAGGACAAATCACAATTGGAAAAGGTTCTCCCCAATATCTTTGTCTGTTAAAAGCCCAATCTGTCATTTTATAGTTGGTTTTCTTTACCGCAACACCCATGCTTATGAGCTTTTCTGCTATTTTAATTTTAGCTTCTTTGACTGTCATGCCAGAAAATTCTGCAGAATTTATAAGTTTGCTGTTTTTAGGCAAGTATTCTCCTTTCTCAACAGCATTTTTTGTAGTGTCACCTTCGATAACTTGAATGAAAGGTATATTAAATTTTTTTGCAAATTCATAATCTCTTTGATCGTGCGATGGAACTGCCATAACCGCTCCGGTCGCATAATTTGCAAGAACAAAATCAGCGAGATAGACATCTACCTTACGATTGTTGACTGGATTGACGACATAGATCCCATCAACCTTACAACCCGTTTTTTCCTTTTGGTCGCTCAATCTGTCGAATTCGCTTCTAAGAGCAGTTTTTCTGCGATACTCTTCAACTTCATCCCAATTTGTTATATCATTTTTTATTTCATCTAAAAGATCCTTTTCAGGTGCTATTGCGACAAAGGTAATGCCATAGACGGTTTCTACACAAGTTGTATAAATCGGCAATTTGCCAACGACCTTTCCCTTCTTATTAAAAATGTCAAAAACTATTTCAGTCCCTTCGCTTTTACCTATCCAATTACGTTGGGCTTCTTTCAAATTTTCAGCCATTTGAATTCTGTCAACGTTTCCAAGCAGTTTGTCACTGTATTCGCGCATTTTTAAAAACCAGCTTTGACGCTCTTCTTGCACGACATTAGAACCGCACCTATCACATTTGCCACCTTGACTGTCTTCATTTGACAAAACAGTGTTGCATTTTGGACAATAGTTGACTTTGGCTTTTTCTTTGTATGCTTTACCATGATTAAAAAGTTGCAAAAATATCCATTGTGTCCACTTATAATATTCTGGATCGCTTGTGCATATCGTCCTGTTCCAATCAAAAGACAATCCCAACCTTTTTGACTGATCTAGCACTGTTTTCATTCCCTTTTCTACAAAATCGCGTGGATTAATACCCGTTTTGATAGCAGCATTTTCTGCTGGTAAACCAAAAGCATCTCCACCAATCGGAAACAATACGTTGTAGCCCTTAAATCTTTTGTATCTAGCAAGTGCATCGGCAGGAACTGTGCCTTTCAAGTGGCCCATATGTAAATTCCCGCTAATATTGAAGAACTCATATAACACGTAAAATTTAGGTTTTGTAGGATGAAAATCAACCGCCTTAAAGTGCTCATCAGTCGCCCATATATCCTGCCATTTTTTTTCAATACTCTTAAAATCCATAACCGCTCCTTTCAAATTATTGAAATTCTAGCATTAACTAAAAAAAATGTCAAATAAATTGTGAAAAATAGTTGACAATAATCAACATAAACATTATAATATAAAAGTCTAAAATAAATCTTTCCAAAGACAGCAAGTGCTATGCGTAAATGCCAGATTGGCTGCTTGCCGAGGAAAAAGGTATGGTTGAATTTTCATCTCTTGCCCTTTTTCTTTGGCGCAAGAGATTTTTTTTAGGTAAACACAAAACAAAAAAAAGGAGGAAATATGAGTGCTAATTTAGAAGCAAAGAAAGTCGTTGTCAACGAAATAAAAGAAAAGCTTTCTAAAGCTAAATCAGTTGCTTTCGTTGGTTACAACGCACTTACTGTTGAAGAAGACACTAAAATGCGTAAAGAATTTAAAGCAAATGGCGCAGAATACAAAGTCTACAAAAACAGATTAATGCTCCTTGCACTTAACGAACTCGGAATCAAAGGTGCCGAAAAATATCTTGAAGGCACAAGCGCTGTCGCTTTTGGATATGACGACGAAGTCGCTCCTGCAAAGATCGTTTGCGACTATGTTGAAAAAACCAAAAAGCTTAACGTCAAATTTGGATTAATTAACGGAAACTTCGTTGAAAGCAAGGACATAGAAGCATTGGCAAAATTGCCATCGAAAGATCAGCTTATTGCCAAATTGCTTGGAACTTTACTTGGCCCTGCAAGTGCTCTTGTTAGAGTTCTTAACGCCCCTACTCAGGGACTTGCGATTGCACTTAAAGCTATCGCTGAAAAATAAATTTTAGGAGGAAAAAATCATGGCAGATATCAAAAATCTTGTTGAAGAAATTAAAAAACTTACAATCGTTGAAGTAAGTGAACTTGTAAAAGCTCTTGAAGAAGAGTTTGGAGTTAGTGCAGCAGCTCCTGTTGCTGTTGCTGCAGCTCCTGCTGCTGGTGCAGCTGCAGCTCCTGCTGCTGAAGAAAAATCAGAATTCAACGTAGTGTTGAAAGAAGTTGGAGCAAACAAAATTGCTGTAATTAAAGTTGTTAGAGAAATTACAGGACTTGGACTTGGAGAAGCAAAAGCTCTTGTTGATGGTGCTCCAAGCACAGTTAAAGAAAACGTACCAACTGCTGAAGCAAAAGAAATCGAAACAAAGCTTAAAGAAGCTGGTGCAACTGTTGAACTTAAGTAATCGAAAATTTGATTTTATTTGTTTTGTGTTTAAAAAATCTGAGTTTTTGCTCAGATTTTTTTAAATTTAAACAAATATTTTTGCTTAACAATTAATTTCAAATACATAACAAATTTAATAAAATGTAATTTTATATAATTTTATATATATTATATAGTCATATATCACATAATTTTTTATAGTCTTTTTCTTTATTAACTGATAATATATGCTTTCATTAATGATATATATCTTTTAAAAAGACATATTTTGAAAATTTATTATTCATTATTATAAGAATTATAAAACATTTTTAATTTAAAAAAACATCTAACGATCAAACAAAAAAACCGAACTTATAAAGTCCGGTTTTTTATTCAACACAAATTATTCTTCTTCGTCATTGTAAGCTTCAATAGCTTGTTTTGCTTCCATAATGTCATTTTTAAGCTGTTCGTTTTGTGCTTTTAAAATGAAATACATCTTTTCTAACACTGGGAAACGATCCTTATTGTTTTCCATAACGTCTTTACAATTTTGAACAGAGAGTTTAAGTCCGTCATAGAGATCAAGTTCTTCAGCAAGTTTTTTAGCTTTTTCTTCATCAATGTCAGAATAGTTGTTAACTCCATAAACCATCATTTGTTGTTTCGCAACAGCTGCTTCTTTCCTGCGAAGTTTTTTCTCGTCTCTTTCAAGAGTCTTTTTGATTTTTGCTAATGGCAAATATTCTCTCTTGCAAGCACGAAGCTCTTTTTCATTTGCAGAAAGTCTTTCTTGAAGTTCTTCAACTTGCTTTTCATATTCTTCTTTTGGAAGTGCTGGTTTCGAAACGATTTGTTCTGCTCCGTTTTCCTTTGCTTCTTCGATTTGCTTAGCAAGTTCTGTATAACGAGCTTTTTCTGCTTCAAGTGCTTGTTTTGCTGCTTCAAGTTCTTGTTTTAGTTGTTTTTCTTGTTCTGTTTCTTCAACAACTTCTTCGGCTTCTTGTTCTTCGCTTTCCTCAGTTACGTCTTCTTCAACGTCTTCTTCAACCTCAGTTTCAGACTCTTCTTCGTCTTCTTCTTCATCGTCATCATCCATTTGAGCTTGAATACGTCTAAGTATTTCTTCTTTACGTCTTTCTAAAGCGGCACGAGCTTCTGCAATTCGAGCTTGTTCATCATCTTCTTGCTCTTCTTCCGCCTTTTCTTCAACGACTTGAGATGCTGGTTTGTACTCTTCAACTGAAATTTCATCGTTTTGTTGAACTGCTTGAGGTTCATCAATAGCTTTAGCTTCAGCCATAACCTCAGCAACATCTTCATTTTTCAAAACTTCCTCTTTTACTTCTTCTGGAAGTTCATCAACCTTTTGCGCGAATTTCTTGACATCTTTTTTCTTTTTTGCTGCAACCCTTTCGCTGTCTCTTTTAGGATCAACGATCGACATAAGCAGATCGCCAAGGAAGAATATCAAAAACCCTCCGGCAATGATTATCCCAAGGATAATTACGACTTGAAGTATAATTTGTTCCATAAATTTCACCTCTTTTTTATTTTTTTATATGTTTTTCAGGCGACACCTGTAAAAACCAATTTTGGTGGAGACGGTGGGAATTGAACCCACGTCCGAAACAAGTTGTAAAAGCTGTTCTCCGTGTGCAGTTTGTTTTAAATTTATCGCGAAACGCTTAAAACAAACAAATTTTCATTTCGCTAGCTTTTGTTTTCTCTTATCAAATTGGTCAAAAGCCAACCAATTTAACGCCCACTTTTAACTGACGCCGATTTGTTTGCAAAGTGGAACAAACAATCAACGGACCGTTAAGCAGCAGCTAAACTAGTCTTATAAGTTTTGTTTGCGTTTATTTTTTTGACACTTTTTAGGTTAGCATCAAAACCACACGCTGTGCACTTTCTCCCTTGCCCCGTCGAAGCCTTATCGCCCCCCTTCCTTTACAACTTTGCTTATTTCTCGTTTTATCGAGTCTTGCTTTTTAGATTCGCGCTTGTCGTAAAGTTTTTTGCCTCTTGCTAGTCCCACACTTATTTTAACCCTCCCTTTGTCAAAATAAGCTTTGGTAGCCATAAGTGAAAAGCCTTTTTCCTGAACCTTTCGAGAAAATTTTTCGATCTCAGCCTTATGAAGCAACAACTTTCTTGTTCTTCGCTCGTCAAGTTTTGAAATTTTGTCGTGTTCATACGTTTTAATGTATGCGTTTTTTAGAAATATTTCGCCATCTTTTATGAAAACGAAACTTTCATTCAAACTCATTCCGTTACACCGTATCGACTTGACTTCGCAACCCTTCAGCGCTATGCCAGCTTCGACCAAATCTGAAATGAAGAAATTGTAATGTGCTTTTTTGTTTGTGGTTATCACCCTCATTTCGTTATCCATTATAACACCTTTTAAAATATATTTCAATACCCTTTTTTAATTTTTTTTAAAATTTTATCATTTTTTTTATAAAATCGGTCATCTTTCTTGCATTTTTAGTTATTTTACAAGCTCAAAATCAATTTTTCTAGTAAAAACGTCAGCCTTAACCAATTTAACTTTAACTTTATCTCCAATTCTAAATCTATTAGCTTGATTTTTTAATTCTAACGATTTTTCGAAATATAAATATCCTCCGCCAGGCAAATCTTCTATTCGCACCAAACCTTCAGCGCTGTTGTCTAAACCAACAAACATTCCAAAATTAGTGACATTTGTTATAATCCCTTCAAACACTTCGCCAACCCTGTCTTTCATAAGAAAAGTTCTCCACAAATCGTCGACTTCCCTTTCAGCTTTGTCGCTGTTTCGTTCAGCTTCTGAGCTTTGCAATGCACTTTCATATGTAAAGCCATCAAGTTCTTCCTTTCGCTCCGAAGAAATTTGATTATTTCCACGTAAATATTCTTTAATTATTCTATGAATTGTTAAATCTGGATATCTTCTAATTGGAGAAGTAAAATGGCAATAATACTGCAACGCCAAACCAAAATGCCCTAAATTTTGATTTTTATATATTGCCTTTTGCATACTTCTTAATATTATTTTATTTACTATTTCGCTATAATCCTTTTTGCTCGCCAGTTCAATAAGTTTCTTTATAAAATCAGGAGTAATATTTTGTGGGATTTTTGGCACAGTAAAACCTAACCCCCTTAAAAAATCTAAAACATTTTTTACTTTTTCAATTGTAGGTTTTTCATGAACGCGGTAAACAAATGGAATGTTTTCAAGATTAAAATGCTTCGCAACAACCTCATTCGCAAGGATCATGAATTCCTCAATAAGCCTATGCGCATCGTTTCGCTCTCTTTTTTTTACATCAACAACATATCCTTCGGAATTAAAAACAAACTCTGCTTCTGGGATATCCAAATCGAGTGCCCCACGTTTTTCACGATTGTTTTGCAATATTTTTGCCAATTTGCCCATTAAAACAAGCTCTTTTTTAAATTTATTTGCCTTTGGAGAACTGTTTTGTAGAGCCAAGATAGGATAAACTTCAGTATAAGTCAGTCGTGCACTACTTTTGATAACCGACTCTTTTATTTGATAATCTAAAATTTTTGCCTCGCTATCGAGTTTCATAATACATGACAAGGTCAATCTTTCGACGCCTTCATTCAGCGAACAAATTCCATTCGACAATGCCTTTGGTAGCATCGGCAAAACTGTAATAGGAAAATAAGTGCTTGTCCCCCTATCAAATGCCTCTTCGTCAATAAGAGAACCTTGCTTAACATATTCTCCCACATCAGCGATGTGGACGCCCAATTCAAAGCCTCCGCCTGGCAGCTCAGCAATGGAAACAGCATCGTCAAAATCCTTGGCATCTTCTCCATCTATGGTAAAAGTCACGATCTTAGTTAAATCCAATCTCCCTGCTTTTTGTTGTTTAGAAACGGGTTTATTTAGGTCTTGCGCAAGTTTTTCTACTTCATCAGAAAATTTTTCATAAAGGTTATGTTGCCTAATGATTGCAAGTTCAAGCGTTTTCACATCATCAGCATCACCCAAAGTTTCAACAATTTCGCCACTTATTTTGCCATTTTTTTTACGTATGATGTTAATAACGGCTTTTTCATTTTCTTTGCAAAATATTTTTGATTTTATAAGTGGGACACGAAATGGTATCTTTTCATTGTCAGGCTCTAAAAAGGTGTTGCGATTTATTTTAACAACTCTGCCCACTAGTTTTTTTACAGGAGAAAATATTGAAACAACTTCCCCCTCTTTGCCCTCATTAACAGAAAAAAGTTTAACTATAACTCCATCTCCATCAATCGCGCCCAAGGTTCTGTTGCCAGGAATAAAAACATCGTTGTCAGTTCCAACATCACAAAAGCCAAAACCCTTTGATGAACCTGAAAATTTCCCTTTAACATAGCCTCTTGATGGTAAAACTAAAAATTTACCCTTTCGTATTTCAAAAATCTCTCCGCAAGAGAGCATTTTTTTTATTTCACCTTTAATATTATCAACTGAGGTATTTAAGGCTTCTGCCAAAAACAAAAAAAGATTGTCTGGCTTTGAATAAACCAAACTATCTTTCATCATCAATTCTTTAATCCTTTGTTTCATCATGACTTGTTTACTATCTCTGTAACGAAATAAACGATAACACAAACAATTATTATGCAGGAGCATATTATTGTCGTAAGTTTTAATTTGCCATCACGCGTGCTACCTTTGTTTTTTGCATAATAACTCTCCTGTATGCCTGTGATTGGGTTTCCTTCGTTTGAAGAATTTGATTGCAAAAGCACAGTTATTATGACAATAATTGAACAAGCAATAACTATGAAAAACAAAACATACCTAAGTATAGGAAGAAATGTTGTAATCCAATCCGCTTGTATTTGATCTGCCAAAATTGTAGAAATGTTCATTTGAAACTCCTTTTATCTCGCTAAACATATGTAAATAGTCAAGCCCACTATAATTGCCAACAGTAAAAAAGACCAAACCTTAAATTTTGTTTTTGACCCTACAAATCCCTTTATTAAATCAATCAGCAACAATAGCATCGCTATTGAAAAGACAAGCATAACTATAACAAAAACGACCTTGTCCCAAGATCTTATCCAATTTGTCAAGTTGGTAAAAACGTCACCTAGTAATGCCATGCTTTCTCCTATTTGTTTTGTCTCACAAAACATTTACTAAGAAAGTATAACATATTATTTCGCTTTTTTCAAGCGCTTTGAACACAAAACTTGCCAATTTTGACTATTTTTGCAATAAAAAAGTTAAAACATTAAAAAAGCGCAATTTAATTGCGCCCACCAATTCTTAAAATTGTTATATGAAACACTGCTTTTTGAATTAAATAGTAAAAAATATAAAAGTATTTTAAAAATCATCAATAAAGATATTTTAAATTGGTATGTATCCTAAAATTTATTTGATTTAGAAATCTATATTTAAAAAGTTTTTAACCTTTAATTACTAAAATTTGCAGTATTTTCCGCAGGATTTGTCACTATTTCATCTTGAGAAACGTTTATTCCATCTTCGTTACCGACACCATAATAATCAATCTTGGCCAATTGATCACAATTATTAAAAGCCCTGCTTAAAACCAACAACTTCTTTTTAGGCAAGTACAATTCTTTCAAATGTTTAGCGAACATAAACGCACATGGGCCCAAGACTTCAACACTTTCTGGCACCTTGTATGTTTCATCAAAGCTTGATTCTGGATATCTTACGAGTGTTTTTTTCTTTTTATCAAACAAAACACCTCTATCGCTGCTATAATATTTATTTTGAACATCAACAAAAATATTTTGCAATTTGCTACATTTTAAAAGCTGACTAAAGTTTATATCAAAAACATCAGGGCCTATGTATAGAGTTTTTAAATTTACAAATTTACCCAAATTTACATAGCCTACTCCATCTTTAATTACCAAAACTTTGACATTTTCACAGTTTAGCCCATCAGGAATTGAGGAAACACCAATAATTGTCAATGTTTGCCCACTTGAAAACACGCCATCACAAACACACTTGCCATATTGCCTTTCAAGTTTTTTCCTACCCATCTTCTTTGTCACTGACTCAAACAAATTCATAACCTCTCCCTTGGATTAAGAATACACCATTTAATGTTCGTTGTCAATACTGATTTTTAAAAAAATATCTGAAAATTTTTATAAAAATTAGTTTTATACAACAAAAAAACACAAATTATTGTTTGGAGGTTTTCCTTTTATAAACATATTTGATTAAAAAGCACACCAATGGCTAAACAATAAATTCAAAGACAAAAATTGACAAATAAAGCAAACTCGATGATATAGCCTTCCCCTGCTCATTGATAAAGCTTTAAGAAGAAAATATCGACACATAGAAATATAGGAAATTGTAAAAAACAAGAAATTATATATTACACCTATGACGTTTTGTTTTCACAAGTTATCAGTCAATTATAAAAAAACAATGCGTTGCATTGCTTTTTTCATAATAGTTAAATTATCATCACTTAACTAACTAAATTTTAACCTAGCCCTATAAAATATATAATCAAAATATTTGTAGATAAAATGAAACATTATCAATATGATTGACAAAGAGAATTAAATTTAGTAAAATTAAAGAGGTTTATCAAACAAGGTCACAATACAATTTATTGCCCTACAATTATTGTTTTAAAAAAAACAAACAACTGATTAGTGATTTTTGAATAGCCAAAGCTTAACATCCCAAAAATACACAAAAACTTAACAAAAATCACACATACTAACGAGGCACAGGAAGTAGCACACAACATTGGTAATTTTAAAATAGCCAAAATTTGCACCTCAAAAATTTAATAAAAATTGCTTATGCTAATGTAGCACAGTCGGTAGTGCACCGCCTTGGTAAAATAAAAAATGGTAAATTTTACCGCTTAAAAAACAACAAAATTTTACCCAAAAATTGAATATGCTAATGTAGCACAGTCGGTAGTGCACCGCCTTGGTAAGGCGGAGGTCACGGGTTCAAGTCCCGTCATTAGCTCCATAAACGAAAATCGCTAAAAGTCTTAAAATCACTGGGATTTAGCGTTTTTTCTTTTCTAAAATTTTTATCAATTTTTACTCCAAAAATTCGGCAGGTACATTTTTAGGGTATCGTAGGTACATAAAAAAGTAAAAAAATAGACCGATTTTTAAGTATAATTTTTAAAACTCAAAAATCGGTCTAAAACTGTCTAAATACACCTAAAACTATCCCCGTAGGTACATATAGGTACATTTAATTATCTAATAGTTCTTATTTCTATTCCGTCACAATAAACAACAGCCTTAACATTATCTCCTGTTTTTGTCACTAATAATATTTTCTTTTTGAAATCATCCCATTTTAATTCTGTTTCGATTAGATATGATGATTCCGTTAGTTTTGTAGCTTTTTCACTATCAAGATAATTATACAAATCTTGATAATCCTCAGTTTTTGCATACTTTAAATCATACATTAAAACTCTTGTAAACATTTTGATTACTCCTTTTACTTATTTTTGTGTTTAGTTGGATCTACCATAACAAATTTTGTGGCACCTTGTGATGTCGGCGGAACTTTTTTACCTTGAACAAGAGTAACTTCAGTTTTGCCACCAATTGGTCTATATTGTCCACTTTGCTCGCAAATTTGACCTGTTTTAACTTTTACCATAATTTATCCTCCTATATTCCTCCGCAATATGCCAGTCGATGACGAAGGAAGATTTATTAAAAGCAAAACAAAAAGATATAATCAAAATTTATCAAATAGTTGTAAATACTTGACAATTGTGTTATAATAAGAACGAAATATGATGCCCAATTTATATTTCGTAAATCACTGCTGCCCCATATTGTGGGTGGTGGTGCTTTTTATTTTACAGTTTAATTAAGTTATTTTTTGCTAGAAAGTTCAACTATAAGCATCTGCAACTCTTCATCAAACTTTGCCGTGAAAGGTTTTGCAGTATTATCAAATTTACATTTTATTGCATCTTCTATAGCTTGAACGAGTTGTTTGCTGTTTACTCTTATCCATTTCTCATCGCCCTTTTTAACAAAATCATAGTCTTTAATATCAGGATTGCCTTCTGAGGCTTTAATTCCTAAAACCTTATTTTTTGAATCCAATCCGATATTTATCTTTTTAGGGCTACCTAAAGCTTTAATGGTTTCAGAATTAAAAATCAGCCCTAATCTCATAATTGAAACCTTAACCATACCCGTCGTATCAATATTAAAATTAAAAGAGTAATTTGTCATACTTTCACCTTCCTATCATATATTACAATAAAACATTTGTAAATGTCAAGCATTTTTATAAAAAATTTATATTTTCTTTTCTTTTATCATTTTTTATCACTTTTATCACTTTTATAAATATATGTATATAAATATATACAT